>CAZIEQ010000099.1:0-8192 GCA_964538725.1 uncultured Acidimicrobiia bacterium
ATACCAGGCGCGGTCGGGGGCAGTGCAATCGCGGGCTGTGCTGCGACGGTTTAGCCCAGGCGATGGGAGGGCTGATGAGCGTTGCCGGAGCCGCCGACGGTGCTCCAGTGAAGGTTGGGGTCCCCGCCGCCGACATGGTGAGCGGGATCTTCGCCTCGCAGGCGATCCTCGCCGGTCTGTTCGCCAGGGAGCGAAACGGCCGCGGGCAGCGGGTCGACGTTTCGCTGCTCGACTCGCTGCTGGCGTTTCAGGTGGTGCCGCTCTCCATGTTCCTCGCCAGCGGGGAAACCCCCCATCGGCTGGGAAGCGCCGCTCCCTACGCCGCTCCCAACGAGGCGTTCCCCACCCGGGACGGTCATGTGATGGTGGCCGCCTATGCCTCCGGTCGCTGGCCGCGGCTGTGCGCCGTCTTGGGACGCCCCGACCTGGCCGCCGACACCAGATTCGACAGCAACGACAAGCGGGTCCGGCGGCGAGTGGAGATGCGAGCAGAACTGGAGCCACTCTTCCGCACCAGAACGACAGCCGAATGGATCGAAGTCCTCGACGAAGCCGACATCCTGTGCGGCCCGCTGCTCAGCTACCCCGACCTGGTAACGACCGAACAGGTCGCCGGAGGGGACAGCCTGATAACGGTCCACCACCCTGCAACCGGCCCTGTGGGTGCCGTCGCCGGTCCGGTACGCATGTCAGCAACGCCCGCCGGTCCTCGCCGTCCCCCGCCGCCGCTGCCCGGCGAACACACCCGCGAGGTCCTCGAGGAACATGGTTTTGCCAAAGGCGAGATCGAAGCGTTGATCGTCGCCGGCGTGGTGTTGGAGACCGAACCCGAAGACGCGAGAGGAGAAGACGATGGAGGCTGAGATACCTGCCGACCCCGTGCTGTGGCAACGCCTCGACGAGGTGGCCGTCATCACGTTGAACCGTCCCCAAGCCCTCAACGCGATGACCGTCGAAATGTTGCAGACGATGGAGGAAATGCTGGACGAGGCGGCAGCAGATGCCGACATCCGGGTGCTGGTGCTCACCGCGGCCGGGCAGAAGGCGTTCTGTGTGGGAGCGGACTTGAAGAGTCGCGCCGCCGAATACGAGGCGGGGATGATCCGCGACCCGTTGGGAATCCTGGTACGCAGAGTGTTCACACGGCTCGAAGACCTGAGCGTTCCTGTGATCGTCGCCATCCGCGGATACGCCCTCGGCGGTGGCCTGGAGATGGCTCTCGCCTGCGACCTGCGAGTGGCCGCGGCCGGCGCCCGCTTCGGGTTCCCTGAGGCCAAGGTGGGCAGCATGCCGGGAGCCGGGGGCACGCAGCGGCTCACCCGCCTCGTAGGGCCCGGGATGGCGAAGGAATTGATGTTCACCGGCGACCACGTCGATGCGGAAACGGCCCGCGCCATGGGCTTGGTCAACAGGGTCGTGCCCGATGAGTCGCTGATGGACGAGGTCATGGACCTGGCACGCACCATCTCATCCCGGGCGCCGCTCTCGCTCGATCGCATCAAAGCCGCCGCCAACCGGGCACTCGACACCGACCTGGAAACGGGGCTCGCCTTCGAGTCGACATGCCACGCGCTGCTGCGCGCCAGCGAGGATCGCAAGGAAGGCATCCAGGCATTCGTGGAGAAACGTTCCCCGGAGTTCCGTGGACGCTGACAGGAGGTATCAGGTGAAAGATCGAGTAGCCGTCGTCACCGGCTCCGGCCAGGGAATCGGGGAGGGGATAGCCCGGGCTCTGAGCGCCGCCGGAGCCACCGTCGTGGTCAACGACGTCGTCGCCGAAAGGGTCGAGTCGGTGGCAGCCGACCTCGAGGCCGCCGGTGCAACTGCCGCCGGTGTCGCCGCCGACGTGTCGACTGCCGACGGCGCCGCCGGTCTGATCGAACAGGCGCGAGATGCCTTCGGCCATGTCGACATCCTGGTCAACAACGTCGGCATCGCCCGCGACGGCTGGCTGGCGAAGATGAGTGAGGAAAACTGGGACGATGTGCTCAGGGTCAACCTGAAATCACAGTTCCTCTGCTGTCGGGCGGCTGTGCCCCACATGATGGAACAGAAGTGGGGTCGCATCGTCAACGTGTCGTCGCGTGCTTGGCTGGGCGGCGCCGGACAGGCCAACTACTCGGCGTCCAAAGGCGCGGTGGTGAGCCTTACCCGCACCTTGGCGTTGGAGTTGGCCAAGTTCGGCATCACCGCCAACTGCATAGCCCCGGCGCTCGTCGACACTCCACTGTTCCGCGGTTTGAAGGAGGAGATCCAACAGCGCCTGGTGAAGACCATTCCTGCGGGACGTATCGGCACTCCCGCCGACATCGGCAACGCGGTCGTCTTCTTTGCTTCCGAGGAGGCTTCTTACGTCACCGGGCAGATCCTGTACGTCTGCGGAGGCCGTAGCCTCGGTGCAGGTTGACTTGAAGGCAGGCATCCAATGGGCATGACCCTGGCGGAGCGCATCCTGGCCCGGGCGTCGGGGCGCTCCGAGGTGACGGCGGGGGAATTCGTCGTTGCCGACATCGATCTGGCCATGATCCACGACATTTTCGCCGCCCGCGTGTTCGACATGCTGGCGGATGCCGGCGTCGATGGTGTGTTCGACCCGGAAAAGGTCGTTGTCGTCGTCGACCATCTGGTGCCGGCGCCCTCTGTCGAGGCTGCCACCATGCACACCCGCATCCGCGATCATGTGAAGCGCCTCGGCATCGACGCCTTCTACGACGCCGGACACGGCATTTGCCATCAGCTCCTTCCCGAGCAGGGCCACGTCCGGCCGGGAGCGCTGATCGTCGGCTCCGACTCGCACACCACCACCTACGGTGCCCTCGGTGCCGGCAGCACCGGCATCGGCACCTCCGACATGGTGTACGCCCTCGCCACCGGCAGGCTCTGGTTCCGGGTGCCGGAGACGATCCGTTTCGAGCTCAGCGGAGGCCTCGACGACGGGGTGGTGTGGAAGGACGTGATCCTCTACCTGGCGGGCCGTTTCGGAGCGGACATGGCGCAATACCGCTCCATCGAATACGCCGGGCCGGCAGCGTCTGCAGCCGACATGGCGAGCCGTCTCACGGTCGCCAACATGGCGGTCGAGGTGGGGGCCAAGTTCGGCATGTTCGCCGCCGATGCGGTGACCGACTCGTATCTCAGCGGCCGTGGCGGTCCTGCCGGTCCCTTCACCCCCGACCCCGACGCCTCCTATGAGGCCCTCCATGAGATCTCCCTGTCGGGATTGCAACCACAGGTGGCCGTGCCTCATGAGGTCGACAACGTGCAGCCGGTGGAGGAGGTGGAAGGAGTCGACATCGATCAGGCCTTTCTCGGATCGTGCACCAACGGCCGCTTCGAGGACCTGCAGGAAGCTGCCCGGATATTGCAGGGCCGCCGTGTTGCCGACGGGGTGCGCCTGGTCGTCGCCCCCGCCTCGCGAACCGTCCTCCAGGAGGCCGCCTCCTCAGGAGTGCTGGCGACGCTGGTCGAATCGGGGGCGACGGTACTGGCGCCCGGATGCGGCCCCTGTTTCGGCGGCCATGGGGGGCTGCTCGGGCCGGGGGAGCGCTGCATCGGCACCCACAACCGCAATTTCCCCGGCCGGATGGGAAGCACCGCGGCGGGAATCTATCTGGCCTCACCGGGGACGGTGGCCGCGTCGGCAGTTGCTGGACGCATTGCCGACCCGCGCAGGGTCAGGGCAAGCCGTGGATGAGCTGCGCGGCCGAGTGTGGCGGTTCGGAGACGACATAAGCACCGACGTTCTGTCTCCTGGCACCTATGCCGTGGCCCCTGTCGAGGAGCGGATGACCCACTGCCTGGAGTCGGTCAATCCCCGCTTCCCGCTGGAGGTGCAGCCCGGAGACGTGGTCGTTGCCGGTCGCAACTTCGGCTGCGGGTCCAGCCGGGAACAGGCACCAGAGAACCTGAAGGCGTTGGGGGTGGGATGTGTCGCCGCCGAGTCCCTCGCCAGGATCTTCATGCGCAATGCGGTCGCCATCGGGCTGCCCATCCTCATCTGTCCCGGGGTGCATGCCGCCTTCGCCGACGGGGACGCAATCGCGCTCGATCTGGCGGCGGGGACGGTGCGGCGATCCGACGGATCGGTGTTGCAAGGCGAACCTCTTCCCGACGAGATGAGAGAGATCCTCGCTGCCGGAGGAATCCTCGCCGTGCTGCGCCGCCAGCAGGAGACGGACGCCTCGGGCGGCTGAGGGAAATATCCCGGCTACGATCTGTGGTCGATGGCGGCACCAGTTGCGGAGAATCGTCCGCTGGCCGATCTGTTGGATACGCTCGGCCGGACTGCAGATGGCATGGTTGCTGTAGACGGCGACCTGCGCATCGTCGCCTGGAATGAGGCTGCCACCGAACTGCTCGGATTCACCGAGGAGGAAGTCCTCGGACGTCACTGCTGGGAGGTGTTGGGGTGGCGGGACCGCTACGGCAACGCGGTGTGTGACGGGTCGTGCGCTGCCTCCGAACCCGGCGATGAGGACGAGATCATGGCGACCCGTGAAGTGATTGGACACACCGCGGCCGGAAACACCCTGTGGCTCAACGCCACTGCGGTGGTGCCCCGCCCGGACCTGCGCCGCGAGGCGCGGGTCGTTCATCTGGTACGGGAAGTTGCCCTGCCTCTCGAGTTGGAGCGCCTGGTAGCGGAACGCCTCAGCGGGTCGACGAACGGCGACGACGACATCGGCGCCGCACTCTTGGACTCCCTCACTCCGCGCCAGCTCGAAGTGTTGCGTCTGCTGAGCGACGGCCTCAGCGGCACCGCTATCGCCGAGCACCTGTATCTGTCCACCGCCACCGTCCGCAACCATATCCAGCACATCCTCGACAAGCTCGAGGTGCACAGCCGGGTAGAGGCCGTGGCCCTGTATTTGCGGGCGGGCCGCTGAACCGAAGGTCGATCCGGTGTCCGCTTGGCGCCGGCCGCAGACCCGCCCCGCGGCTCGGATCATGATGTGCCGATCGCGCCGACTATCCTGCCAGCGGTATCTCCAGACAGAGGGGCGATTTCCCTAAATGAACATCTACGTCGGCAACCTGCCGTACACCACCACATCATCCGACCTCGAGACCCTTTTCGGTGCGCACGGCGAGGTGCATTCCGCTGCCGTGATCTCAGATAGGGACACGGGGCGTTCACGCGGCTTCGGATTCGTTGAGATGAACAACGACGCCGAGGCGAGGACTGCAATCCAAGAGCTCGACGGCCACGACATGGACGGCCGCCATCTCACCGTCAACGAGGCACGGCCGCGGCGCGAACGGCGCTGATGGTCAACGAGGATGTCTTTCGCACCCAGGGAACCGTCGTTGCCACATTGCGCAACGCCAGTTTCCGGGTGCGACTCGACTCCGACCACGAGATAATCGCCCGCGCCTCGGGCAAGATGCGCCGCGGCCGCCTGATACGCATCCTGCCAGGTGACCGCGTAGAACTGGAAGTCTCCACGTACGACCCCACCAAAGGTCGTATCGTCTGGCGCTACCGCTAGTTGTCCTCCCGGCCGGCGGAGAGCTGAAAAACCGCTGCCAGGCTGCCTTTGCAGCCTCGGTTCGTCGATACCGGTCAGCCGCCCCGCGCCGCCAGCACGCCCACTCCTTCACGGAAGCGGTCGATACCCTCCCAACTCTCCGAACCGGGTGGCACCGGCAGCTCCCCAAGGTCCCCTTCGCCCAGTGCGGCCACCATCTCGGCCACCGTCCTCATGTAGGGGATCAGCGCTTCGATGTGGTCCACCGGTCCCGGTTTGCCGTGGCCGGGAATCAGACTCGTCGGCCCCAGAGCGAGGACCCGTTCCAATATGTCGGCCCACGCTGCTGGATGACCGTCGTGAATGCGGGGGTGGATGGAGGCGAACACAAGGTCCCCGGTGACCAGCAGCTTGTCATCGGGAAGCCAGGCGAACGCGTCGCTGTCGGTGTGCCCTCCGCCGTATGTGAGGATCTCCACACGACGCTCGTCTTGGACCACCAGTTTGCCGTCAACGAGCAGATTGGGAAGGGTGAGACGAAAGTCGGGCACCGAATCCCGCACATGACGCAGCGTTCCCAGCCTCCGCTGCGCCATCTTTCGCTTCGCTTCGTCGGGTGATTCCAGCTGGGCGGTGAATGTCTCGATGTAGCCGTCGAGCTCCGCGGCGTAGGCGTCGAGGTCGGTGGGGGTGTTGGCGGCGATGAGCTCTACGGTCTGTGATGTGGCCACGATCGGCATGCCGGCGAATGTCTGGTTTCCCCGGGTGTGGTCGCCGTGCCAGTGGGTGTTGACGAGCAGAAAGGCTGCCCGGCCGGTCAGCCGGCGAGCGACCGCGGCGAGCTCGGTGGATGCAGCGGTGGTCATGAAGGCATCGATGACGATGGTCTTGGTACCGGCGTCGATGATGGCGGCGTTTCCCACCGCCGCTCCGCTGCGCCCCGCCACACATGCGTGGACTCCGGGGGCGACTTCGTGCACAGTGAAATGGTCGGGTGTCATGGCGGTGATTCCAGCAGAAGTCGTCTCGCTACGCTGCCCTGATGGGCAAGCTGGAAATCGCCAGGGATTGGCTGCCCCGCTACACGGGTATGCCTTTGGATCGCTACGGGCCGTATGTGTTGCTGACCAACTTCAACAACTACGTGGATGCGTTCGCCGGGCGCTTCGACTGCGTGGTGTACGGGGAGGACCGTCCGATGCGGGCAGCCACCAGCGACCACGGCCTGTCCATCGTCAACTTTGGTATCGGCACTGCGAATGCAGCGACGATCATGGACCTGCTGCCGGCGATCGAACCCCGGGCGGTGTTGTTCCTCGGCAAGTGCGGCGGGCTGAAGCGCTCCACCGAGATCGGCAACTTCGTCCTGCCTATCGCCGCGATCCGCGGGGAAGGCACTTCCAACGAGTATTTCCCGCCCGAGGTGCCGGCGCTGCCCTCGTTCGAGCTGCACAAGTGGGTGTCCGACGAGGTGGACGGGCGGAACCTGGAATACCGTACCGGTGTGGTCTACACCACCAACCGCCGGGTGTGGGAGCACGACACCGCATTCCTCGACCGTCTCCGTTTGCTGAGGGTGGCGGCGGTTGACATGGAGACTGCGACACTGTTCATCGTCGGTCACCACAACGAGATCGCCCGCGGCGCGCTGCTCCTCGTATCCGACGTGCCGCTGACACCAGAAGGGGTCAAAACTCAGGAGAGCGACACCCGCGTCACCGCCAAGTGGGCCGACGTGCATCTCGATATCGGCATCGAGTCGATGAGCCGCCTCGCCGCCAAGGGGCTCAAGGTCAAGCATTTCCGTTTCTAGGAGCGGCGATTCCGTGGCAGAGTGATGGACGATGACGGTTGGCAGGCACCGGCGCCGTTCGTTGCCGCGGAGTGTGGGCGCCCTCATGGTCGTACTCGGCTTCTCGGCGGGGCTCGTCCTCTACTGGTCGACATGGGGTGACACCGCGGGGGTTTCCACAGATCCCGCTCGGGTTTTGGACGATCCGGATCTCGTCTTCGACGAGCCGTGGCTGCTTGCCGACGGTCTGGAGAACCGGGTATATGCGGCGGTGCGGGAGTGCATGGACCGCCGCTCGGCTGCCTATCAGAAGCCGACCATCAGCGAGCCGGTAGCCGACGACGATGCCTCGGCCGACTACCGGCCGCTGGCGAATCTCGAGTCGATGAGCCCCGACGAGCTCGACGCCTACGAGACGGCGCTGTACGGAGCGCCGCTGCGAGAGCTCGATGGTCCGGTCGTCTCCTCAGGTTGTGCGGTTGCCGGACAGCGGGCGCTCGAGGAATCCCTCGACGAGTTGGCCGCCACCGGGTTCACCTACGACACGCTCGCGGAGCTGCAATCAGCGCAGGACGCGGGCTCGATCCTCGAAGACCTGGCGGCGTGTGTGCAGGACGCCGACCTGGGTGGCATCCTCAGCAGGGGGACACTGCCCGACTGCGAGGACCTGGCCGCGGAGGGTGGAGACCTGCAACACGTCTACGGTGAGCGGTTCGTCACCGCCAATCGGGAGCGACTGCAGGACCTGTTGAGCGATGCGTAGCAGGCGGGCGGTCGCGTCGGGCTTCTTCGTTGCCGGGTTCGTGGCGGCCATCGGCGTTTCGCTGGGCTGGGCCGCCCTCACCGACCCCGAGCCGCTGGAGCCGCCCGACACCTGCCACCGTGTGGAGAATCTCGCTCTGCCTGCGCGCCCGCGTCCGCGCACTGTCTCA
>CAZIEQ010000100.1:0-8055 GCA_964538725.1 uncultured Acidimicrobiia bacterium
CCGCTGCCACCCGGAGGAGGGGAGATGGCGGGGGGGTATGCTGACGCGCTGGTGCGGCGCCACGGTTGCATGGCTGCGCTCAACGTCGGGTTGGTAGCCGGCGGCTCGCTTGCAGTCGCCCGGCACGCCGTCGGTCAGCCTCACAATTCCCTCTTTGTGCTACAGGACGGTAACGGCATCTGGGTGGCTTCGGAGCCTCTCGATGGTGCCCTGTGGCGGGAAGTACCAGAATCACATCTGGTGACGGCCGACGGTGAACATCTCGAAGTGCGCCCTTTGGAGTTGCGGCCATGAGCCGCTCCGCCGGGCTTTCCATCGTTCGCCTGTCGGCGCGCCGGGACTGGGTGGCCGGCCTCGCCCGTGATGTCCGCGACGGTCTGTCCGCCACGCCGCGCCACATCCCGACCAAGTATCTGTACGCCGCCACCGGCTCGGAGCTGTTCCAACAGATCACTGAGCTGCCGGAGTATTACCTGACGCGGGCTGAAACCGAGATCCTGGAGCTGTACGCCGCCGAGATCCTCGCCGGGGTCGAACCCGAAGAAGTGTTGGAGCTGGGTCCCGGCTATTCCCACAAGACCGAACTGCTGCTGGCAGCCGGTGCCCGCGCCGGCACGCTGCGGCGTTACCGCCCTCTCGACATCTCCGAGGAGCCGATCCTCGCCGGGTCGGCCCGCCTGCGGGAACGGTTCCCGTGGCTGGAGGTGTCCGGGCTCGTGGGCGACTATTTCACCGATCTACCCCAGGTGCGACTGGAGGGGAGGCAGCTCATCGTCATCCTCGGGTCGACGATCGGCAACTACCCGGAGTTCCGCCGCCGCCACATCCTTGGTGATATCGCCGCCATGCTGGCTCCCGGCGACGGTTTCTTGGTTGGGGTCGACCTGGTGAAGGATGCGGCAACTCTGGTCGCCGCCTACGACGACGCGCAGGGAGTGACGGCGGCCTTCAGCCTCAACTTGCTGCGAGTCGTCAACGATCATCTCGACGCTGACTTCGACATATCGGGGTTTCGCCACGTGGCCGAATGGGATGAGGATCGCAGCTGCGTTGCGATACACCTCGAGTCGGTGCGCCACCAGACCGTATACTTGCGTCGGATCGACTACACAGCTGAATTCGCCGCTGGGGACGTCATCAACACCGAGGTGTCATGCAAGTTCACCAGGGAAGGATTCGCCGCCGAACTCGATGAGGTCGGGCTGAGAGAGGCAGGCTGGTGGAGCGACGGCCAGCGACGGTTCGGGCTGGTCCTCGCAGAGGTATTGCCTCCAGCATGAAGCCGACTGCCGGTGGTTAGCCTCCGCCCCAATGCATGATGATCTGAGAGCAGCCGTCGACGCCCTGTTTCCCGAACTGCAGTACCAGCTCGAGAATCTGGTGCGCATACCCTCGGTGTCGGCGCCAGGCTTCGACGCCGCCAACGTGCGCGCGTCAGCTGAAGCCACTGCCGGCCTGTTGCGAGACGCCGGATTGGATGGTGTACGCCTCCTCGAGATCGACGGTGCACACCCGGCTGTGTTTGGTGAAGTCGCCGGGCCGGCGGGGGCGCCGACGGTCCTCCTCTACGCCCACCACGACGTACAGCCGCCGGGACCGGCCGGCCAGTGGGATACGGACCCTTTCCGGCCGGTGATCCGCGACGGCCGTATGTACGGGCGGGGCACCTCCGACGACAAGAGCGGTGTGCTCGTCCATCTGGGAGCTCTGCGAGCCTTTGCGGGGAGTCCGCCCGTCGCCGTCAAAGTGTTCGTTGAAGGCGAGGAGGAGATCGGGTCGCTTCATCTGACCGGATTCCTCGACGCCTATAGGGATCTGTTGGCCGCCGACGTGATCGTCATCGCCGACTCCTCCAACCTGAACGCCGGCCATCCGTGTTTGACCACTTCTCTGCGAGGACTCGTCGACTGCTATGTGGAGGTGTCGACGTTGCGTGCCGGCGTCCACTCCGGCGAATTCGGGGGAGCCGTTCCCGACGCCCTCACCACCCTCATCCGTGCGCTGGCCACACTCCACGACGATCGGGGGGAGGTCGCCGTTGCTGGCCTCACCTCCGGCGACTACGCAGGTGCCGGCTTCTCGGAGTCGGAGCTGCGGGAACGGGCAGGGATGCTTCCCGGAGTCGATTTGATCGGCACGGGGCACATCACCTCCAGACTGTGGACCAAGCCGGCTCTGTCTGTGCTGGCGGTGGATTCCCCACCGGTGGCCGAGGCCATAAACCAGTTGGTGCCGACGGCGAGGGCGAAAGTCAGCATGCGGCTGGCACCCGGTCAGGATACGGCCGCCGCCATGGACGCTCTCGTCGAACACCTGCGCACCGCGGTGCCTTGGGGGGCTCGAGTCACCGTGACGCCGGGCACCAGCGGCGCCGCCTTCGCCCTCGACACAACCGCGGCCGCATACGACGCCTGGCGGGAGGGTTTTCGTGCCGCGTGGGGAACCGACACGACGGAGATAGGGGTCGGTGGATCGATTCCCTTCGTCGCAGCCTTCAACGAGGCATACCCTTCGGCTTCGGTGCTGCTCACCGGAGTGGCGGATGGACGTTCCCGCGCCCACGGTCCCAACGAAAGCCTCCATCTGGACGACTTCAGAAGAGGTACGTTCGCCGAAGCGGTGGCGTTGCGCATCCTCGGCGGTTGAGGCAAACGCGCCACGTGGTCTGTTTGCCTCAATGACCGCAGCCGGGTTGCCGATGGATTGAACCCCTCGACCTCAGGTGTCCTGTTGACCTCGTCGGCCGCTGCCAGAGACGCCAACCCGCAGGCGCCACCGCGTCACGCGGGGACGACGGCGCGTGGCAGCGGCGGGGTCGCATTCCGCGCCTTCCAATACGTGGCCGCCGCAGTGCTGATGGCGGCACTGTTCGGGTGGGTGCGCCGATCCGGCTGGAGGAGCGACGCCCAGTTGCACACCATCCTCGAGGTCGTGGCAACGATGCTGGCCCTGATCGTCGGGGTGATGGCGCTGGTGCGGTTCTACTCGCGGCGCAACTACACGTTTCTCTTCATCGGAACCGCCTTCTTGGGAACCGCGGTCCTCGACGGCTACCACGCCCTGGTGACGTCGACATTCTTCGCCGACATGTTCCCCTCTACGCTGAGCTCTCTCATCGCGTGGAGTTGGGAGGCGTCGCGACTCTTCCTGTCACTGCTTCTCTTCCTGAGCTGGGTGTTCTGGAGGCGTGTCCGCGATGGAGAGCCGTGGCCCGCCTCCGCACGGGTCATCTACACGACGGTGACGTTCGCCACCTTCTCCGCGGTGGTGTTCTTCGCCTTCGTTCCGCTTCCCCGGGCGTACTACCCCGAGCTGGTGTTGCACCGCCCCCAGGAGCTGCTGCCGGCGTTGTTCTTCCTGGCCGCCCTTTCCGGCTACCTGTTCAAAGGAAGCTGGAGGCACGATCCGTTCGAGCACTGGCTTGTGCTGTCGCTCATCGCGGGGTTCGTCGGTGAAGCCATGTTCATGTCCTTTTCGAGCAGGCCCTTCGACGCCGAGTTCGATGCTGCACACCTGATGAAGAACGTGGGGTACATCGCGGTACTCGTCGGACTCCTCATCAACATGTTTCGCATGTTCCAGCGGGCGGAACGCAGCCGAGGGGCGCTGGCCAACGTCAACCTGCGGCTGGGGAGACAGGCCGCCGCCATGGAAGAAGACCGGGACAAGGCCCTCGAAGCCACAGAGTTCAAGTCGCAGCTGCTGGCCAATGTGAGCCATGAGATCCGCACCCCGATGAACGCCATCCTCGGCATGACGGAGCTGACCCTCGCAACGGAGCTCACGGGGGAGCAGCGGGAGTATCTGGGCACGATCAAGCGATCGATCGATTCGCTGATCACGCTGGTGAACGACCTGCTGGACCTTTCCCGGCTGGAAGCTGGCCGCGTCGAGTTGGAGGACGTTCCGTTCAGCCTCCATGATGCTGTCGGCGACACGGTGCGTACCCTGGCGGTGCGCGCCTCTTCGAAGGGATTGCGCCTCGATCTGGAGTCTCTCGACAGGGTCCCCGATGCCGTTTCGGGTGATCCAGGCCGTCTGCGTCAGGTGCTGGTCAACCTGATCGGCAACGCCGTCAAATTCACCCCGGTCGGCAGCGTTGTGGTCAGTTCCGAGGTGTGGGCGCAGCGGGGCGGCGAGATGGAGATCCACTTTGCTGTCCGCGACAGCGGAATCGGCATTCCGGACGATATCAAGGATCGCATCTTCGAAGCTTTCACCCAGGGCGACTCTTCCACTTCGCGGGAGTACGGCGGAACGGGCCTGGGCCTCGCCATCTCCTCCGACCTGGTGAGGATGATGGGTGGCCGTATCTGGGTGGACAGTGACGTCGGTGAGGGAAGCACTTTTCACTTCACGATCGTCGTACGCAGAGCCGTGGAAAGCTCCGGCGCCTACTTCGCACCCCGGGATGACGGCGACGACACCCAACTGAGCGTTGGAGTCGTCACCGGCGATCCACAGGCTGAACGCACATACTCCGAGATGTTGCGCAACGCCGGTTTGGGGGCGACAGCGGTAAGCGCGGAAGACACCCTCGACATGGAGTTGCTCAGATCGCAGGATGTGGTCGTGGTCGACATCGGTGCAGGCACCATCGACCTGTGCCGGCAGATCGCAGCCACCGGTGCCCGGCCGGTTGCCGTCGTCGAGCGAGGAGTGCCTGGAGACGCCGCCCTCTACCGCAATGCCGGCGCTGCCGGATACCTACCGCAGCCTGTCGCTCCTGGAGACCTCGCCGACGCCATCCGGCATTGCGGCACTTCATGGCAGCCTGGAGACCCACTGGTGACGATCCACTGGCTGCGAGAACGGCGCCCCAAGCTGCATATCCTCGTCGCCGACGACAGTGCGGCGAATCGCAGGCTCGCTTCCAGGCTCCTGGAGAAGCGGGGCCATTCGGTGGTTGCAGTCGCCGACGGTGCCGCCGCGGTCGAAGCGGTGGCAGGGGATACCTTCGACGTTGTGCTGATGGATGTGCAGATGCCGCTCATGGACGGCCTACAGGCAACCGAAGCCATCCGGTCCGGCGGGGCGCGATGGCGGCAAGTGCCGATAGTCGCCCTCACCGCCCACGCATCCACCGCCGACAGGGAACGCTGCCTGGCGGCGGGTATGGACGCCTATGTTTCCAAGCCGTTCGACGCCCACGAGCTCGCCGTCACCCTCGAGCAGCTATCCCGAGGCATCGCCGTGCCGCAGGCATCGGAAGTGGAGCCGCCGCTGGACCGGATCGACGCCCTTTCACGAGTGGGGGGCGACGAGGATCTGCTCGCAGAGGTGGTGTCTCTCTTCCAGGATGACTATCCACGCCAGGTCGAGGCCATCGTCACCGGGTTGGCAGACGATGACTCCGACATCGTTGCACTGGCGGCGCACACACTCAAAGGAACTTTGGCGATGCTGGGGGCGGCGGCAGCGAGTGAGGCCGCCTCGCAGCTCACCGAAGCTGCTCGCAGCGCGGACATGAGATCGGCGGCGGCGCGATGGCCGTTGCTGCAAATGGAGATGGAACGTCTTCAGCCGGAGCTCGAGCGGCTCGCCAAGCACACGGTTCGTCCGCCCGCCTTCTAGACGTTGCCCCTCAGGCGGGATGGCTTCGAGGCGTCTACATAGGTGGGCAGCTTCATTTCGAAACCGGTGGCCTCAGCCTGCCCGCAGAGCCTCGGTGGGGGAGAGGTGTGCGGCCCGCAATGCCGGGTACATGCCGGCGAGGGCGCCGATGCCGAGAGCCGCGCCTGCCCCTCCCCAGATGGCAAGCGGAGGGATGATGAGATCCCAACCCTGGGCGGCAGCCACCGCGGCGGTCACTCCGACTCCGAGCCCGACTCCCAGCAGCCCGCCGAGTGCGGCCAGGGTGAGCGACTCGGCGAGGAACTGCCATGCGATGTGGCGGGTCGTGGCGCCCAGCGCCCTGCGCAGGCCGATCTCGGAACGTCTTTCCAGAACTGAGATGACCATCACGTTTGCGATGCCGACTCCGCCGACGAGCAGGGCCACGGCGCCCAGACCGAGGAACAGGCCGGTGAATGCCGACTCGGCCGCGGCTCGTGCCTCCAGCACGTCGGAGGGGCGTTCCACCTCGACCTGGTCGGGGTTTTCCGGGTTGGCGGTGGCGGGGATCACCCCCCTCACATCTTCGACTCGTTGCGGGGAGGTGCGGACGTAGATGGATGTAGGCGTCGGGTCGGCGTCGAGGTAACCGGTAGCGGCGTTCCACCCGACGAAAACAGTCCTGTCCAGGTCGGCCGCCAGTTCTATCGGTTCGAGTATCCCGACGACTGCGAACCATTGCCCGCCGAGCCACACGTTGCCGCCGGGCCGGACGAATCCGAGGCGGTCGGCGGCTACAGCGCCGAGCGCGACCGTGGGATAGTCGGCCGCCGCCCGGTCGAGGTAGACCCCTGCGGCGAGGTCGGCTCCCAGTGTGTCGATGAGTTGTTCGTCGGCGGCGGCGACGGCGATGCCCCCGGTGCGGCCCTCCGGTATCAGGTCGGAGCGGTAGACGTTGGCGTCCAGGGTGGCTACCGCGGCCACCGCGTCCACCGGGCCGATCCTGCCCACCATCACCGGCGCTTCCTCGGGCAGGGTTCCCGGGCCGAGGCCGATGCCGGTGCTGGGCTGGACGACCAGCAGGTTGGTGCCGAGACGGTCGAGGGACGACAGCAGGTCGGACTTCGACGAGTCGGAGAGGCCGAGTACGGCAACCAGGGCGCCGATGCCGATGGCGATTCCGACCGCCGACAGCACCGAGCGCAGCCTCCGTAGGCGCAGCCCGACGACGGCCACCCGAAACAGATCGCCGGGATGGAGCCGGCTCTTCAGGCTGTTCATGGGGTGATCTGCCCGTCGCGCAGGTGCACGGTGTGGGGAAAGCGGGCCGCGATGTCGAGTTCGTGGGTGATGACGGCCACCGTCATCCCGTCCCGGTTGAGATCCTCGAGGAGGTCGACGACCGATCCGCCGGTGGAAGTGTCCAGGTTGCCCGTCGGTTCGTCGGCGAGGAGGAGATCGGGCTCGCCGACTACTGCGCGGGCGATCGCCACTCGCTGCTGTTCACCTCCAGACAGCTTGGATGCGGGATGGTCGACCCGCTCTGCCAGGCCGACCCTGGTGAGGGCCTGCAGCGCCGCCTGCCTGCGCAGCCGCCGAGACGTCCCGGTGTAGAGGAGGCCGTCGGCGACGTTGTCGAGGGCGGTGGCGGTGCCGAGCAGGTAGAAGCTCTGGAACACGAATCCGATGTGGCGGGCCCGCAGCGCGGCGAGGCGGCGGTCGGGAAGCTCGCCGGTGTCGTGCCCCGCGATGGAGACGGAGCCTGCGGTGGGGCGGTCGAGCGTCCCCATGATGTGCAGCAGCGTCGACTTGCCGGAGCCGGAAGGCCCGACGACCGCCACCGCGGCGCCCCGATCCACCTCGAGGTCGACGCCGCGCAGTGCCCGCACCGGGGGAGTGGCGGCGTATTCCTTGGTGATTCCCCGCAGCGACAGCAGAGCGGTCACGGGATGACGACGCGCATGCCGGCGTCGATGTCACCGCTGATCTCAACGAAACCATCGGCATACAGCCCAGGTTCTATGCCTACCAGCCGGGTTGCCGCTCCGGCGTCGACCTCAACCGCATAACCACCCTCGGCGAGCGCGACCAGAGCACTTACCGGCACGGCCAGCACTCCGCTGCGCCGGTCGGTGACGACCTCCACTTCCACCGGGGCCTGGTCATACAGCAATGCCGCCGCCGGCTCGTCGAGGCGGATCAGGGTTTCGAAGGTCGATCCGTTCTGCCCGCGGGTCGCCACCGACGAGATCGACAGCACGTTTGCGGAGACCCTGCGATCGTCGGGAAGCACGACCGTCACCGCCTGCCCGGTATCCAACAGGTCGCGGTCCTCGGCGGGAAGGTCGACGGTGACCAGCACCTCGTCGCCGGTGGTTGCCAGCACCGCCTCCCCGGCCCGCACTTCGGCGCCGGGAGTCAGCAAGCGGTCGGAGACGCGCACTGGGCCGGGGAGGAAGACCACCGCCCCCATGTCGATGCGGCCGGTCGTCTCCACGCCGA
>CAZIEQ010000101.1:0-8032 GCA_964538725.1 uncultured Acidimicrobiia bacterium
ATCCCGGCCACCGGCGCGCGCGGCGCCGCCTCCGGCACGCCGCTCATCCCCTCCGGCACGACGGCAATCCTCTCGGTGGGACGGGCCGACCCCCGGCCGGTGGTTGCCGGCGATTCCATCGTCGTCGGGCGTCGATTCCCCCTCAGCCTCTCCTACGACCATCGGGTCATCGACGGTGCTCTCGGCAGGCGTTTCATGGCGGCGGTTGTGGATGCGCTGGAGAGACCCTCGGGATGACGTTTCGCCCTGTCGTCGGGGAGGAAGCCGGCACGGAGACATCGCGGTGATTCGCCGGTCTCCCCGTGTCTGGCTGACCACACTGGGCTGCGCCAAGAACCAGGTCGATGGTGACAAGCTGCAGGCCACTGTCGCCGCAGCCGGTTACCGGCAGGCGGAAGGGCCGGGCGACGCCGACGTCGTCATGGTCAACACATGCGCCTTCATCGAAGAAGCACGACGGGAGTCGGTGGACACAATCCTCGACGCCGCCGCAGCCAAAAGGGAGGATGCCAGGCTCGTTGTGCTCGGCTGCATGGCGCAGCGCTACCAGACCGAGCTCGCCGCCAGCCTTCCCGAGGCCGACGCCGTCATCGGCCTCGACGAATACACCCAGTTGATCGACCGGCTCGACGAGATGACGTCGTGGCACCCTGCACGGCTGCGGCGATCTTCGATGGACATCCTGTATCAGGTGCAGCGGCCGGCGCCCGACACACCGTATGCATATGTGAAAGTGGCTGAAGGATGCGACAAGCCGTGCACGTTCTGCGCCATCCCGCTGTTTCGCGGTGGGCAACGCTCCCGCCCACCGGCGAACATTCGCCGCGAGGTCGGACACCTGGCCGCGTCGGGGGTTTCGGAGGTGGTGTTGGTGGCACAGGATCTTGCCGCCTACGGACATGACCTGGACGCCGCGGGAAGCATCGTGGACCTGCTGCGCCTGGTGGCCGACGTGCCCGGCCTCATGTCGCTGCGCCTCCTCTACCTATATCCGGTCGAGGTGCGTCCTCCTCTGATCGCGGAGATGGCGTCCAATCCGGTGGTCGCCCCCTACTTCGACCTGAGCTTGCAGCACTCGGTCGGGCGCCTGCTGCGGGCCATGAGACGTCCCGGAGGCGTCGAACGCCATCTGAGCCTCATCGACAGTATCCGGGCGGAGGCACCGGCTGCAGCGCTGCGGTCCAGCTTCATACTCGGATTCCCCGGCGAGATCGACGATGACGTGGAAGAGCTGGCCGAGTTCCTCGCCACCGCTCAACTGGACTGGGCGGGTTTCTTCGCGTTTTCACCTGAGGAGGGCACAGCTGCGGCGGAACTGGAAGGGCGGCTTCCTGCGGAGGAGGTGGCGGCTCGCCGCCGCTACCTACAACGCATCCAGGCTGACATCACGGCCGGGCGGAATGCCGCCCAGGTGGGCACACGGGTGCAGGTCCTCGTCGACCAGATCGAAGACGGTATCCCCACCGGCCGCAGTTACCGACAAGCCCCCGAGATCGACGGCGTCATCCTCCTCGATACCGGCCGCCCCGGCCAATGGGTGACGGCTGAGATGACCGGATCCCATGAGACCGACCTCGAAGGCAGGGTGGTCTGACCCGGCAGGGTCAAACCACATGCCCCTCGGGTTTGAGCTCTTCGGTTGCGAAGCGCTCCACTGAAAGCGGGCTGAGGTCGAAAACAGGCGGGCGGTGCAGCGCCAGGTCGGCGAGATACTCACCCACGACGGGGCTCTGTTGGAACCCGTGTCCCGAGAAGCCGGTGGCGTACAGGAAACCTGCCGGCGACCGGGCCCGGCCGACTATGGCGTTGTGGTCGGGGCTCATGGCATAGAAGCCCCACCAGCCGTAGCGGATGGGTAGATCCTCCAGAGCCGGCAGTCGACTGGTGGCTGCAGGTGCCAGCTCTTCGATCGACTGGTGTTTGCCACCGAAGAGGATGCGGTTCCCTTCTCGCTGGAAGTAAAAGCCGGTGGCGAAGTCGATTGTCAGCGGCAGTCGGTGGCGCAGCGGGTCGGGCCGGGTAGTGAGCCACACGTGGCGGCGCTGGGAACTCACCGGAAGGTGCAGCCCCACAGTTGCCGCCAGCTGCGGCGACCAGACCCCGGCTGTGCAGATCACCGTTGGGGTCGCCACACGTCCCGTCGAGGTCTGTACAGCGGCGACCCGCCCGCCGTCCACATCCACTGCAACGGCTTCGGTACCTTGGACGATGCGCGCCCCCATTCCCACTGCGGCCGCGGCGTAGCCTTGAGCGACCGCCTCGGGTGTGGCGTAGCCGTCGGTGGGACAGAAAGTGGCGGCGGCTATGGCCGACAGGTCCAGATGGGGGATGATCTCGAGCGCAGCTTCCGCGGTCAGCAGCTCGGAAGGGACCCCGAGACTTCGTTGCAGTTCGACGGCGGTTGCGAAGGCTTCGACGTCTTCGGGAAGCAGCAGGAACAGGTAACCCCACTGCTTGAAGTCGATGTCGGCGCCGACCTCGGCGCCGAACCTCTCGAAGCGGCGAATGTTCTCCACCGCGATGCGGATGTTCAGCTCGTCGGAGAACTGGGCTCTGATGCCGCCGGCGGCTTTGCTGGTCGACCCCGCTCCCAAAGTGGCGCGTTCGATGAGCAGCGTGTCGGCGCACCCAGCCCTGGCGAGGTGATACAGGGCGCTTGCGCCCATCACACCACCACCGACGACGACCACCTCGGCGGATGTTGGCAGATCGTGCATGCGGATATATTGGCCGTATGAAGCCGCCTCGGCCGCGCACACGGCGCCGCGGGTGCCCACTGGGGGCGCCGTCGCGGTGAACGTCGAGATCGTTTGTGTGGGAACTGAGCTGTTGTTGGGCCAGATCGTCAACTCCAACGGAGCCGACATCGGAAGCCGTCTCGCCGATGCCGGGCTCGACCATTACCACCAGACGGTGGTCGGTGACAACCTCGACAGGGTGGCGGCCGCCGTGTCGGCGGCCCTCGACCGGGCGGACGGTGTGATCATCACAGGAGGCATCGGCCCCACTCAAGACGACATCACCCGGGAGGCGCTGTGTGCAGCCACCGGCCGCTCCATGGACTTCGACGATGGGTACGCGGCGTCGCTCGCCGAACGGTGGCAGAGCCGGGGCCGGGAGATGCCGGCCAGCAATCTGCGCCAAGCTGAGCACCCCGAAGGGGCCCGGCTGCTGCCCAATCCGAAGGGAACTGCACCAGGACTCCTTGTCGAACACGGTGCCAAGGTCATCTTCGCCCTTCCCGGCGTTCCCGCGGAGATGCTGCCGATGCTCGACCGCCACGTCATCCCCGAACTGGTGGCGCGCGGGGGCGGCCTGTCGGTGGTGAGCAACCGCATCGTGAGAACCTGGGGCGAATCCGAATCCCGGGTTGCCGAAATGCTCGACGACATCTTTCACGAGTCCGTCAACCCGACCTTGGCTTTTCTCGCCTCCGCAGGAGAGATCAAGGTGCGTGTCACCGCTCGGGCGGAAACGGCAGAGGGGGCGGAGGCTCTCATCGCGCCGGTGGAGCAGGAGATACGCCGCCGCCTGGGGAAACTCGTCTTCGGAACCGATGAGGACACGGTGGAACAGGTACTGATCGGCCGTCTCAGTCGTCTCGGCTGGACGCTGGGGACGGTGGAATCCGCCACCGGCGGCCGGGTGGCGGCGCGGATCACGTCGTTGGCGGGCAGTTCGGTGACGTACCGCGGATCGCTGGTGACCTACGCCACCGACCTCAAGGCCCGGCTGGCAGATGTAGATCCGAGCCTGCTCGCCGAACATGGACCGGTGAGTGAACAGACCACCGCCGCCCTCGCTTCGGGCGGCCGGCACCGTCTCGACGTGGATGTGTGCATCGCCGTCACCGGGTCTGCCGGCCCCGAACCTCAGCAGCAGCAGCCGGGCACGATGATCGTTGCCGTAGAGACGCCGCGCCGGACGCGGGTGCGTACGCTGCGACTCCCCGGTGACCGGGAACGAGTCCTGGCCTATGCCGCCACCGCGGCACTGCACCTTTGCCGTCTGGCCCTTCCCGGTGCTGGCTAGCGTCGGCGCAGAACGAGGAGCGACATCGTGGCGGACTTCCGCAAGCGTGCCGCCAAAGCGGCCGAAGTTCTGTTGGATCCCGACGAGGAGGTGCTCGCCGCAGTCAACGTCATGGCGAGCCCGTTCATCGCAGGGGCCGCCATGGTCGGCGGGGCCATCGCCGGCGGCGGCGTCGGTGCAGCGGTGGGAGCGATGATCGACGGCAAACACCGCAACAAGGATGCCGGACGTACACTGCCCGCAGTGGCCGCCCGTACCGCCCTCGAGCCGCCCGTACCAGCCAACGGCGCCTTGGCGGCGGTCACCTCGAAGCAGGTGCTCATCTGGAGGATCGGCGGTTTGGGCAAGCCCAGAGACATCCTCCACCGGTTCGACCTCGACACTCTCGACACGTTCGTCTGGGAGGACGCCGACACCAGATGGCTCGCCGGCAGGCCGAAATCCTTTCTGATGTGGTTCGGCTTGCAGGACGTCCATGTGCTCTCGGCCGCCG
Organism: uncultured Acidimicrobiia bacterium; assembly: GCA_964538725.1. Classification (GTDB taxonomy): domain Bacteria; phylum Actinomycetota; class Acidimicrobiia; order Spongiisociales; family JAOTWH01; genus CAZIEQ01. The sequence goes on from CAZIEQ010000101.1 coordinate 4,526, forward strand.
CCATCGTCGTGGGGCCGGCACGCAAACATGCCGAGGGCATCGTCGAAGCGCTCGCTTCCCGCCGGCCGGGAATCGTAAGTGAGTTTCACCCCGATACCTGACGGGCGCTACTTCCTCGGTATCGATCCGAGTGAATCCACCCGTCACGCCCTCGCCGCCCGGCTTGAGCCGTGGGTGGATGCAGTTCCCGGAAGAAGGGTACGTCCCCGGAACTGGCACCTCACGCTGCGATTCATCGGACATGTTGAAGGGGTGGCGGTGGAACGCATCCTCGGCAGTCTCTCCCAGAGCGACCTACCCGCTCGTTTTCGGATGCGGTTGGGCGGATTGGGGGCGTTTCCCAGGGCCGGCAGGGCCACTGTGCTCTGGGTGGGTGTCGAAACGGACGGGGAAGCACTCGGCAAGCTGGCGGCTGCCGCCGAGGAGGCGGTCCGCGCAGCGGGGTTGCCTCCCGATGATCGGCCCTTCCATGCCCATCTCACGCTCAGCCGGATTCGGCCTGCCCGCGGTGTCGGGTCACTGCTGGAGATGGTGCCACCCACCGGCGTGGCGTGGGACGTGGAGGCAGTCACATTGTTCCGGTCCAACCTGGACCGCGACGGTGCCTGGTACCAGGTTGTGGAGCAGGTGGTACTCCGCTGATCTCCTCGACACCGAACACATGTTCGGCTAGTGTGAGACTAGAATCACAAGGATGTGACTCGCGGGCGTTTCGTGTCACACTGAGCGCCTACCTTGCCCGCAGTGCAGAAGAGAGGAGCGCCGGTGGAACGAGACAAAGCTCTCGAGATGGCGATGTCGCAGATCGAGCGCCAGTTCGGCAAGGGCGCCATCATGCGGCTCGGTGAAGAAGGCCTTCGCAACATAGATTCCATCTCCACCGGAGCGTTGTCCCTCGACTTGGCCCTCGGGATCGGCGGTGTGCCCCGTGGCCGGATCGTGGAGCTGTACGGGCCCGAAGCGTCGGGGAAGACCACCCTGGCTTTGCACATCGTCGCCGAGGCGCAGCGCAACAGCGGCAGGGCCGCGTTCATCGATGCCGAGCATGCTCTCGATCCGGTCTACGCCAAGGCGCTCGGAGTCGACATCGACGAGCTTCTCATCTCCCAGCCCGACACGGGCGAACAGGCGCTGGAGATCACCGACATGCTGATCCGCTCCGGTGCTCTCGACGTTGTGGTCATCGACTCGGTGGCTGCGCTGGTTCCCCGGGCAGAGATCGAAGGAGAGATGGGCGACACCCACGTCGGGCTGCAGGCCCGGCTCATGTCACAGGCGTTGCGCAAGCTGGCGGGCACCATCAACCGGTCCGACACAACGGTGGTGTTCATCAACCAGCTGCGGGAAAAGATAGGTGTCATGTTCGGTTGCATGAGCTATTCGACTCGGGTGACACTGGCAGACGGCTCGCAGGAGAAGATCGGCAAGATCGTGCACCAGCGGCTCTCCGTGGAGGTGCTCGGTGTCGATCCGGAGACCGGAGTCGCGGAGCCCAAGAAGGTGGTTGGGTGGTACGACAACGGCAATGCCGACGAGTTCCTCCAGTTCACTGTCTACAAACCTCAGGGAAACGGAAGGTCACAATTCGCCGCCACCAGGCCCCATCTGATCGCGACACCTTTGGGGTGGAGGCCTGCTGGGGAGCTACGAGTTGGCGACCAAGTACTCATGCCCCTGCCCCACTATCTGTCTGACCAGCAGTGGCAGCTCGTATACGGAGGCTTGATGGGCGATGCCTCCGTGTCATCCAAGCGAATGAGTGCCGCAGGGGTGCGGATGAAATCCAAGTTTCGTTTCGGCCATGGCCCGAAGCAGAACGAATACGCACTGTGGAAGGCGTCGCTTCTTGGCGGCGTGCCCTTGTCGGTCAGCCGCCATTCCAAGGGTGGCTGGATGGTAGAGACGACCCCTCTGGTCGAGCTCGATGCTCTCCGGGAAGCGGTCTACCTGGCCGGGAGGAAGGTTTTCAGTTGGGACTATCTGAAGAGGTTGACACCGTTCTCACTGGCTATCTGGTACATGGACGATGGGACTTTCGCAGAACGCAGGAAGGACGGGTCTGCAGGTCGATCGGAGATCTGTGTAGAGGCCATGGACACCACCACGAGGCAGCGCCTGCGTGATCACCTGGCGGACAGTTTCGGGCTTTCTATGAGCCTCACAGATCGGGCCGGAAAGGCTGTGCTGGTGTTCGACCGCGACGGAACCGAGCGTCTCCACGCGCTCATTTCTCCCTACGTTCCGAAGTGCATGAGCTACAAATTGCTCCGCCATCACCGAGGCCGGTGCTGTGTGGACGTAGAACCGGCTCGGATGGAACAGCGGCTGGTTCCTGCACCCATTCTCGACGTGCACGTGAAACCCCCAACTCGAAGCATGCGTAGATTCGACCTTGAAATCGAGGATCATCACAACTACCTGGTCGATGGTGTGATGGTGCACAACTCTCCTGAGACAACGCCGGGGGGACGGGCGCTCAAGTTCTACTCGAGCGTGCGCATTGACATTCGCCGCATCGAGACGATCAAGGAGGGGACCGACTCGGTGGGCAATCGGGTGCGAGCCAAGATCGCCAAGAACAAGGTGGCACCACCGTTCCGCCTCGCCGAGTTCGACATAATGTTCGGCAGTGGGATCTCTCGCGAGGGGAGCCTTCTCGACGTTGCGGTCGATCAGGGCATCGTGCGTAAGGCCGGCGCCTGGTACACCTTTGACGGGGATCAGCTTGGGCAGGGGAGGGAGAACGCCAAGCGTTTCCTGCGGGAGAACCCCGACGTAGCGATGCAGCTGCAGGCGATCGTGTTGCAGGCGGTGGGACTGGGTGACGATACGGAATCCGACGACGATGCGGAGCCGGCGGAGACCGTCGAGACGTCCGAAGATTAGGCGTGGTTTTCGCGACCCGGCTAGGGCAGCCCTTGGTGTACCATCAGCTGACACACACCAACTGACACATGAACGAAAGCAACATGAAAGATCTGATCGTTTCGCACTGCGACGGGAGTCGAGCCTAAGGGGGGCATCTTCGTCGCGTGTTGGGGTGTGTGCCGGGCCGAAGGGCTCGGCACGTTCGCGGTCGGGTCGGATAAGGGGTGACGATGGAGATTGTCGTCGGGATCGCCCTTACTGCGGCCGGGTTGGCGGCCGGGGTCGGCATAGGATCGGTGTGGCGGCGAGGCCGTTCTTCCCAGGCCGGGCTGGCAGCCAAGGAGGTGGTTTCCAAAGCACGTCTGGAGGCACAGCGTGTGCTGGCACGATCCGAAGACGAGGCCCGAGCCAAGGCGGAGGCTTACAGGGAACGTCAGGACGTTGAGTTGGAGCACCGCCGCCTGGAGGCCGCCTCCGCCGAGGATCGGCTCACACAGCGGGAGGCGACCCTGGAGCAAAGGGCGGCCAACCTGGCCGCCCGTGAGCAGCTGCTGTTGGAGCGGGAGAGAGAGGCCAGCGCAGTGCGCCAGTCTGCCGAGGAGCTGCGGGAGGAGACCCGGACGTCGCTTGAGAGGCTTG
>CAZIEQ010000102.1:0-8010 GCA_964538725.1 uncultured Acidimicrobiia bacterium
CACCGAGGAGCCAGAGCGCGACTTCCCCTTCGCCCTCGGATCCCCCGAGGAGAAGGGCACCGGTGAGGGCGTGGGACCCACCCTCACCCTGCCGCTGCCGAGCGGCAGCGGGTGGCATTCCTATGAGCGAGCATTGGATGCAGCCGCCGCCGCCGTGAGCAGCCATCGTGCCGAAGCTCTGGTCGTGCCTCTCGGAGTCGACTCCCATGCCGCCCACGATGTGCTCGGCCTCCGCGACGAGGATTACCCGGCAGTCGGACGGCTCCTCGCCGGGCTCGGGCTGCCGACCGTCTTCGTCCAGGAAGGTGGATACGCCCAGGGAGTGCTGGAGCATGCGGTGCCCGCCGTCCTCAACGGGTTCATCGACACCATGTGACGATGCCCCCTCCGATTGTGGCCTCCGGCCGCAACAACCTCCCCCACAAGAGCGGGGGAGGAAAAACGGCCTACATCAGGGTTGCCGCCTCGGTGACCTCCACTCCGTAGAAGGTTTTCAGATAGTCGAGCGCCGCCTGCTGCCTGGCCGCGTACGGTGCGTCGGACAGAGGCTGGAAGACCGCGGTGCCGTCGGCGGGAACCACCACCTCGAGGCCGCGCTGGAACGCGTCGTACGAGGTGTGGCGCACGCAACAATCGGTGTGCTGGCCGACGATGACCAGGCGGCCGACGTCGTGGACCCTGCAGGTGGTCTCCAGATCGGTCTGAGTGAACGCGGAGTAATACCGCTTCGGGATCACCTCATCCTTGCCTGCCGGAGCCAGCTCATCGATCACCCGGGCTCCGTCGCTGCCCGCCATGGCGTGCTCACCGAAGATCTCCAACTCCAGGTCGCCGGGACGGTGGGCATCGTTCGCATAGACCACCACCCAGTCGTCTCGAGAGCGGGCGGCATCGATGAGGGAGCCGATGGGTTCGATGGTCGGCTTCGCCGCCGGGTTGGCCAGCACCCCGTCGACGAAGTCGTTGAGCATATCGACGACACACAGGGCAGTCTTCATCGCTTCCTCCAATCCTTTCCGGCGCCGATGTTACGCCGGCGGCTTCCTCCTCCTTCGGGCAGACACCCCCTCCGGCTGCGGCGAATCCGCAACCACCGCCCCGGGAGGAAAGGAACCCGGTCCGGCCTGTTGTCGCCGCCGCCGGCACCGAATAGAGTCGGGCTGTCGCAGACAAGAGACACAATCGAGTAGGGGGCGCCATGGCGAGCCAACCACTGGACCTCGCAGTCACCAACGGGACCGTCGTGTTGGGCAGCGGCCGTCACCGCATCGCAGTGGGGGTCAAAGACGGCAAGGTCGCAGTCCTCGCCCCCGAGGACATGCTGCCCCCCGCCGCGGAGACCATCGACGCCAAGGGCGCCTTCATCATCCCGGGCATCGTCGACTCTGAAGCCCATCCGGGCTGTTACGTCCCCTTCGACTACGACATGAAGTCCGAATCCAAGGCCGCCGCCTGTGCCGGGGTCACCACCTGGGGCATCCAGGCCCCAACCACCCGCCTCGGCACGAAGCCTTTCAAAGAGGTGGTCGGCAAGGCGGACGTCGTTTCCTTCAACGAATCCTTCCCCTCGGGCCGGGAGGTGATCAACACGGTCAGCCACGTCGACGCCTACCTCACCTACATGCTGGAAACCGACCAGCATGCCCGCGAGATCCCCCAATACGCAGCCGAGCACGGTGTCACCTCCTTCAAGCTGTACATGCAGAGCCGCTCCATGAAGGGCATGGCCGACGACGACGACACCAACTGGCCGTCACGGCGGGCCGGGCTCGGCACCGGCATCGACGACGGCACCGTCTACCTGGTGATGGAGGAGGTGGCCCACCTCGGCTACCCCGGCATCGTGCACATCCACCCGGAAAACTGGGAGATCGGGCGGATCTTCGAGGAACGCCTGCGCGCCGCCGGCCGCACCGACTTCGGCGCCTGGACCGACCGCTCCCCCGACTTCCTCGAAGCCCACCACATCCGCTCCTACGCCTACCTGGCGAAACAAACACCGGGCCACGTTCCCCTCCACATCCAGCATTGCACCACAAAGCTGAGCTTCGAGGAGGTCGCCAGGGCACGAGCCGAAGGATTGGAGATCTACGCGCAGACCGGCCCGCCCTGGCTGTGGGCCCAGCCCGAATACGGCTGGCGGATCAACGTGCCGCTGCGGCGCCGGGACAACATCGAAGCCCTGTGGGTGGCTCTCGGTGAAGGCATCGTCGACGTCGTCGGCTCCGACCACGTCGTCGGCTGGGAACCGTCGGCCTACGAGGAGATGTACAACCCCAACATCTGGGACTGCCGCACCGGCTTCTCCCGCGTCGAGCTGTTCCTCCCCGTGCTGCTGTCTGAAGGCGTCAACGCCGGCCGGATCAGCCTGGAACGGGCCGTGCAGGTCTCCAGCGAAAACCCGGCGAAGCTGTCCGGGCTGTGGGGCCGCAAAGGGTCGCTTCTGCCCGGATTCGACGCCGACATGGTGATCATCGACCTGGGCCGCGAGGTCAAAGTCGGCAAGGAGCACATCAACACCCGCTCCGGCTGGTCGATCATGGAAGGCCACCAGTTCACCGGCTGGCCGGTGAAGACGATCATGCGGGGCCGGGTCACCGCCGAATGGGCGGACGACTCCCCGGGGATGCGCCCCGTCGGCGAACCACGCGGGGAATACCTGCCACGCACGCTGCGCCGCAAACATCATGTGATAAACGCCACCAGCACGGCCCGGGTGGCGCCCACCGACCGCTGGCTGGCAGACGAGTTCGACCGTCCTGGCTTCGCACCCGAAACCACCAGATACACCACCGTCGGAAAGGGCTGAGATGGCCATCTGGGACGACGTCCTCAGCGACACCGACAAGGCGGTGTTCTCCGCCGCCGGATGGGGGCGCCGCGCCGGCTACGGCAGACGTCCGGCGATCATGGTCATCGACGTCAACTACAACTTCTGCGGCGACAAAGCCGAACCCATCCTGGAGTCGATCAAACGGTGGCGCTACGCCTGCGGCCCCGCCGCCTGGGACAGAGCCATCCCCGCCATCCGCCGCATCCTGGAAGTGGCCCGCGCCAAGCGCCTCCCCGTCGTCTACACCACCAACCCGCGGCGTGCCGACGGCTTCGACCTGGGAGTGTGGTCGCTGAAGAGCACCCGCGCCGAAGACGAAGTCGACGTGATGGGCCACAAAGGCAACGAGATCGTCGCCGAGGTGGCGCCTCGCCCAGACGACCTGTTCATCGAGAAGCGCAAACCATCGGCGTTCTTCGGAACACCGCTGATGAGCCACCTCAACATGATGGGAGCAGACTCGCTGATCCTCACCGGCACCACCACCAGCGGCTGTGTGCGGGCCAGCGCCGTCGACGCGCTCTCCTACGACTTGAAGGTGACCATCCCCCACGAGGCGGTGTTCGACCGCGGTGAGGTGTCGCACAAGATCGCTCTTTTCGACCTGCACATGAAATACGTCGACGTCACCGACATCGAAGACGTCGTCACCTATCTGCACGGTCTGCCGGCGGGACTGTTCGACGATACCTATCCCCCCGCCGCCGCGGCGAGCGACGAGGATTGACCGTGCCGGAGCCGCGCCGCACCGTGATCGTCAACATCGGGACGCTGGTCACCGGCGATTTGGAATCCCCCACCGCCGCCGCCGACCGGCTGGGAATCACCGACGGGGTGATAACCGACATCGGGTCTGCCGCCGACCCCGGCGACGCCGACCGGGTCATCGACGTCCACGGCGCCACCGTCGGGCCGGGCCTCATCGACTCTCACTGCCACGTGGTGCTCGGCGACTTCACTCCCCGCCAGAACACGGTCGGGTTTCTCAGCTCCTACGTCCACGGCGGCATCTGCCAGGCCATCTCGCCAGGTGAGATCCACGCCCCAGGACGGCCCCACGACGCCGAAGGCGTCATGGCCCTCGCCATCTTCGCCCAGCGGGCCTGGGCCAACTACCGGCCCAACGGGATGAAGGTCCACGGGGGGGCGGTGGTCATCGAACCGACGCTGCAGCCGGAGCATTTCCGCCACATGGCCGACCAGGGAGTGTGGCTGGCCAAGTTCGGTTTCGGCCTCTACGAAGACCCTGCAGACGGCCTCCCCCAGGTGCGGGCCGCCCAGGAGGTCGGCATCAAAGTGATGTGCCACTCCGGCGGGGCGTCGATCCCCGGGTCGAAGCCGATCACCGCCGACCATCTCATGCTGCTCAAACCCGACGTCTGCGGCCACGTCAACGGCGGCCCCACATCACTGGACGACGACAAGCTGACCCGCATGATCACCGAAACCGACCTGGTGCTGCAGATCGTCCAGGCGGGCAACATCCGCAGCGCCATCCACATCGTCGACACCGCTCTCAGCCACGGCGCCGCCGGGCGGATCATCATCGGATCGGACACTCCAACCGGCACCGGTGTCATCCCTCTCGGCGTGATCAAGACGATGGCCGAGCTGTCTTCGCTCACCGACGCCGACCCGGCGACGGTGTGGGCATGGGCGTCGGGAGTCACCGCCGACATCTACGGCCTCGAGTCCGGCAAGGTAGCGGCAGGGAGGCCGGCAGACCTGGTGGTGGCAGACGCCCCTTGGGGTTCACACGGCGGCGACGCTCTCGGATCACTGGCACGGGGCGACATTCCCGGAATCAGCGCAGTCCTCATCGACGGCAAAGTGCGGGCGCTGCGCAGCCGCAACACCCCCGCCGCCGCCCATCAGGTCACGATCACACCCGAAATCGACGAACCGCCCGGATCCGCCCACGTTTGAGGAGACGCCCATGAGCGAAACCACCGAAGTGCTGGTACCTGCCCAGGAGGGGCGCGGCGTATACGTGTCGGCAGGCCAGCTCGTCGACATCGTCGACGTCGAAGGCCATCAGGTGGGAGACATCGTCGCCTGGTTCAGAGACGATCCGTCCGAATACATGTCGCCCACCCACACCGTGTCATGCAACGCGTCGGTGGACCTCGGCGCCGGATCCCAGGTGTTCTCCAACCACCGCAACCCGGTGTTCACCATCGTGGCGGACGACGTCGGGAAGCACGACCTGATCGTCCCCTGCTGCGACCATGAGCGCTACAAGAGGGACTACGACCTCGACGACCATCCCCACTGTCTTGGCAACCTGGAACAGGGCCGTGATCTCCTCGGTGAAGACTTCGAACTCCACGGGGAGATGGCGTGGAACGTCTTCATGCACAACCGGGTCACCGCCGACGGCGACGTCGTCACCGACCCGGCCGCCCACCCCGCGGGAGCCACCATCACTCTGAAAGCCCACCATGACCTGGTGGTGCTGCTGTCGGCATGCCCCCAGGACCTGACGCCGTGCAACGACTTCAACCCGACACCGATGCTGCTGCGAGTACGCGCCGACGGGGAAGGCGCCCAATGACCCCGGCCGGGGATGACCGCCTCGCCGAGTCGGCCCGCAAGATCCGGCCTCCGTTCCGCCTCGACCCGACGCTGCGCTTCTACTCGCCGCAGGAAAACCGGGAGGCCTTCGACCATCCCCGCGTGGCACCGTGGCACGACTTCATCCGCAGCCGGTGGACACCGCCGCCGGCGCCGCCGGGCTGCCACCGGGTGGCGCTGCTCATTCCGTGCACCAAATACAAGCCGTATTCGACCAGCCGGGAGCATCGGGCCATCAACCAGGCGCTGCTCGACGACGGGTGGGAACCCACCGGCGGCAGCAGCGCCCCAGCCGAACTGGCGGCCGTGCTCGACCCCGGCGAGAGCGCCCACCTGCTCCACGAAGGCCCGCTCAGGCGGGGCACGGCGATCCTCGACCGCTTCGTCATGTCCGAGCCCATGGCCCTGGTCCCCTACGAGCACATCTACTACTGGGAGGGAGACCACAGCCCGGCAGCGTCCTACGACGACCCCGGCCTGTTCGAAGCCCGCGGTACGTCGGTGTCCCCGCAGCGGGCCGACTGCACTGCGCAGCCGGCGGGCAAAGGCAAGTGGCGTTGGGGACCAGCGGAACGCCAGGCCTTCGTGGACACCCACAACCGCCTGGTGGCCATCATCACCGACGCGCTGCAGCGGCTGCAGCCCCACTACGCGGCCATGGGAGCATGGGTGTCCCCCCGTCTCACCCATCGCAGCTTCCTCGCCGACGCGGCGCTGCGCGCCGCCGAAGGCATCCCCCGCAGCCGCAGCGGCACCGCCGGCCCCGCCCGCCTGGTAGGTGTCCTCGACAGGGCCCCCGGCCTGGTGACGGTCATGCCCACAGCGGACCAGCTGGAGGCTGCCCGCAGCCGTCTCGCCGAAAGGCTGCACCGCGAAGGCCGGCGGGCAACGCCGGCGGCAGTGCGTGCCGTCTATGCCCGCGGGGACGGCAACGACACTCCGCTCGGCCTGCCGGAAGCCCTGCGCTTCCTCGTCGAATGGCTGGCGGAGATGGGCGCCTCATGAAGACGGCAAACCGCATCGAGGTGCGGGCCCCCGCCGACGGCAGCGTCGTCGGAACGGTCGCAGTGGCAACACCCGGCGCAGTGGCGGATGTGGTTGCTGAAGCACGGCGGGCCTTGGCAGGCTGGAGGCACACGGCGCCCCACGGCCGGGCCGCGGTGCTGCGCCGGGGAGCAGACATGCTTGCCGCCGCCGCCGACGATCTCGCCCTGCTGCACGCCAGGGAAAGCGGCAAGGTCCTCACCCAGGCGCGCAACGAGATCCGGGGGGCCGCCGGCCTGTTGGAAGCCAACGCCGCCATAGGGCGTTTCGACGCCGGCCATCTGGCACCCACCGGCGCCCTCGCCGGCACCGAACGCGACCTGACCGTCGTGGAGCGGGTGCCGTTGGGAGTGGTGGTGTGCGTCATCCCCTTCAACTTTCCCGTCGAGCTGACAGTCGAGAAGGCGGCGGCTGCGCTTGCCGCCGGCAACGTCGTCATTCTCAAACCGCCGCCGCAGAATCCGCTGGCCGCCGTTGGCACCGCCTCGATCATGGTCGACGCCGGCCTGCCCGCAGGCGTGCTGCAGATAGTCGCCGGCGGCGGCGAGGTTTCGGCGGCGCTGTGTGCAGCCGACGGCGTCGACGCGGTCAGCCTCACCGGCAGCGTCGCAGCCGGGGTGGCCGTCGCCCGGTCCACGGCAGCCACCTTGCGTCCGCTGCACCTCGAGCTGGGCGGCAACGGAGCGGTCATCGTCCTCGACGACGCCGACCTGGAACATGTCACCTCCGAGGTGCTGCGGGGCCGGCTGTTGATGAACGGCCAGGCGTGCGCCGCCACCAAGCGGATCATCGCCGTCCGACCGGTCGTCGACGAGTTGACCGATCGCCTGCGGGCCGCTCTGGCCGCGGTGGCTGTCGGCGACCCGAAGCTGGAGAGCAGCGAAGTGGGACCGCTCATCGACGCTGCCAGCGCAACCCGGGTGGCGTCGCAGGTGGACCGCATCGTCGCAGACGGAGGCAAGCTGGTCGGCGATGCCACCGGCAGTGACGGTGCCTGGTTCCCGCCGGCGCTCCTCACATCGGTGCCGGCAACTGCCGAAGTCGCCGCCGACGACGAGATCTTCGGTCCGGTGTTCCCGGTGATTCCGGTAGCCGACGCCGCCGAGGCGGTCGCCGTCGCCAACGGTTCGAAGCTGGCGTTGACCGCCGCAGTGTTTTCCGCCGATGTCGCCCGTGCCTTCGCGGTTGCCGAGCGGATCGATGTGGGCGGTGTCGTCATCAACGGCACCAACAACTACCGCCCACCGGTGGTGCCATTCGGCGGTGTCGGCATGGCCGGCAGCGGACGGGAGGGTATCGGATACACCTACGAGGAGATGACCCGCACCCGTTTCATCGCCTTGCGCAACCTGCGCCCGGCGCGAATCAGCCTCGAGGAGGTGGCAGGTGGGTGACACACAGCTGCGGCGTGACATCGCCGCCACCGCCCGCATGCTGGTGGCGGCCGGGCTCATCGAAGCGTTCGGCCATGTGTCCGCCCGCCGGACCGGCGGCCGTGCGGTTCACCGCACGCCTGCGCCGCGATCCGCCAAGCGCCGGCGTCGCACTCGCCGGCCGCG
>CAZIEQ010000103.1:0-7998 GCA_964538725.1 uncultured Acidimicrobiia bacterium
CCTCCACCGGCGCTCACGAGAGCTCTCAGACTCTCCCGCGCCGGTCGTCTGCCCCGATCGGACCCGCACCGACCGCCACACCGCCGATTGGGGCCTCGTCCGCCACCACCACGACGATGCCCGCAGAGCCGCTCATCGGCCTTGATTTGAAGACGGTGGTGCGGCGGCTGTCCAACCCGGTGCTGGTCACGGCCGCACCCGACGATGCCCGGTTGTTCATCGTGGAGAAACAGGGCGTCATCAGGGTTGTCGAGGACGGGCAGCTCACCAACGAGCCGTTTCTCGACATACGAGACGCTGTCGGTTCCGAAGGCCTGGAACAGGGACTGCTGGGTCTTGCCTTCCACCCCTCATACGCGGATAACGGCCGGTTCTTCATCTACTACACCGACACCGACGGCGACTCCCGCCTGGTCGAGTTCGCCGCGTCTGCCGCCGGCAACGTTGCCGACTCGCACTCGGGCCGGCTGCTGCTCGCCCTCGAGCAGCCGGCCTCCAACCACAACGCCGGCATGCTTCAGTTCGGACCCGACGGCTATCTGTACGTTTCGCTGGGTGACGGCGGCGGTGCCAACAACCAGTTCGGCAACGCTCAGCGTGCGGACACTCTGTTGGGAACGATCATCCGCATCGACGTCGACGCCGCCGAGCCGTATGCCGTACCGCCCGACAACCCGTTCGTTGCCGGCGGTGGTGCCCCTGAAGTGTGGGCTTACGGTCTGCGCAACCCATGGCGCTTCTCGATAGACGCCGTCGACGGCCTCATGTACATCGCAGACGTAGGCCAGGATGAATGGGAAGAGATCGACGTGGTGCCGCTCACAACCGCAGGCTTCAACTTTGGATGGTCGATCCTCGAAGGCAGTGAGTGTTTCGACACAGAGCCTTGCTCCACGGAGGGGCTCGTGCCGCCCGTTGTGACCATCAACCATGGTGAAGGTTGTTCGGTGATCGGCGGTTTTGCCTACCGGGGAATTGCCATTCCCGAATTGGTAGGTCACTACTTCTACGGCGACTGGTGTGGGCGTTGGATACGCAGCTTCCGTTTGGTCGAAGGAAAGGTGACCGAAGCCCGGGACTGGACAGGCGAATTCGGTGAGGTCGGCCAGATCCTCAGCTTCGGTGTCGATGCCGCAGGCGAGCTCTACGTGACGACCATGGAAGGCTTCGTCTTTCAGATCATCCCGGTCCGCTGATGCCATCACGCAGAATGTGGATGGCCGGTGGGATCGTGGTGGCCGCCGCGGCCGGGCTGCTCATATGGACATCGGGGAGCCGGTCGACTGCCGTTCCCATCGGCCCGGGGACGACCGCTCCCTATGGATCGGGCGAGGCGCTGCCACCCGCCAAGCCGGTGCGCATCCTCACCGGCTTCGGTCTCGAGATCCTCGTCGAAGGCCTCGACCAACCCGTAGACGCCGCCGTTCCGCCGGGTGGAGGCGACATCTATGTGGTGGAAAAGACCGGCAGGATTTGGATCATCAGCGGCGGCGAAGTCCTGCCGGAGCCGTTTCTCGACGTCTCCGATCAGGTCGAAACCTCCGGACTGGAACAAGGTTTGCTCGACCTCGCCTTCCACCCCGGCTATGCCTCCAACGGGCGGTTCTTCGTGCACCTCATCGACCTTGGAGGTGACACCCGCATCTACGAATACCGGGCATCCGCCGACCCGCACACGGCTGATGCCGGCAGTCGCAGCCTGGTCATGGGAGTCGACCAACCGCACGAGTACCACAACGGCGGCATGCTCCAATTCGGGCCCGACGGTTATCTGTATGCGGCGCTCGGTGACGGCGGGGGAATCGGCGATCCCTTCGGCAACGGCCAACGGGCAGACACCGTCTTCGGGGCCATCGTCCGCCTCGATGTCGACGCCGCCCACCCATATGCCGTACCTCCCGACAACCCGTTCCTCGGGGGCCGGGGGGCACCGGAAGTGTGGGCGTACGGGCTCCGCAACCCGTGGCGTTTCTGGATCGACCCGGCCGAACAGTATGTGTACATCGCAGACGTCGGCCAGGAAACCTGGGAGGAGGTGGACGTGGTTCCGCTCGTCGAAGGGGGTCACAACTTCGGCTGGCCGGTCCGCGAAGGGCCGGAGTGCTTCCAGGCCGACCCCTGCGACGGCGGCTTCACCGATCCCGTCTTCGACTATCCCCATGAGGGCACGTGCTCCATCATCGGCGGCCCGGTCTATCGCGGAGAGGCCATCCCCGAGCTCTGGGGGCACTTCATCTACGGGGATTTCTGCGCAGGGTGGATCCGCAGTTTCCGTTTCGATGGTGAGACGGCTGTCGACAGATCTCTGCTTTCCGTCGAGCTGAGCAGTGTCGGCCACATCCAGTCGTTCGGCATCGACGCCGCCGGAGAGGTCCTGGTACTCACCGCCGAAGGATCAGTGTTCCGGCTGGTGCCACTGAGGGAAGGCTGAGCGGAAGCGCTCCACACCCGGCAGGCAACACCGCGACTCCGGTGACCCATCGGCAGGTTCTCCCCGAACCGCGGGAAGGACGCTCACGTCGGCAAATGCGCCTGCAGTACTTGGACACTGGAGCAGAACCGTCGCCTGCCGCCGATACCATCGCCGTCATGACACGGATATATGTGGAGCCGTGGTCACCCGAATACGGGGCCCCCATCGCCTTCGACCCGGACCTGGAAGTGGCCAGGGTCGACGAAGCCGTCGAGGTCGACGGGCCATGGTGCTCGCTGACGGGTTGCGACGATGGCATCGACCGGATAGCGCTGGTCGACGGGACGCTGCGGTTCGATGCCCGCCTGCTCGTCGACGGCGACGATGCCCCCGTGCCCGGCCTGTGCGGTGCGTATGCGGTCGGCGCCGTGCTGTGGGACCGCTCTGAACCGCGTGCGCAGATCGTTGAAGTGAAAGTGGGCCGCGTCGCCGTGTTCGCCTCGGGACGGAGTTACTCGGTCGACGCCGGGAAACCCCTGCAGTTCCGCGCAGAGTCGGTTGCCGGCGACGACCCGGCTCTGCTCGGCCGCCACCTCCACGGCCTGATGCGGTCGGCGGAGTCGGTGCTGACGTCGAAGCTGGCGACATCGGGCTATTTCGTCATTGCCGATGGGCCCCTCAACGAACTCGCCTCCGTCGACACCGTGGGTTATGTGAAGTCTCACCGGGTCGCCTACCTCGGTGCGGAGCACAATCGCCTGGTCGGAGAGCTGGGGCCGGGGGAGCGTACGCCGCTGTTCGCCATAGGGGATTACCACCGCTACGCCTGGTACTGCGGGCTGGCAAGGCGTGAGCCCGGTACCCACCCCTGGTCGGGGGTCGCCCGTTGCGAGGTGCCCGCAGTCGTCGGTTTGCAACATGCCCGCTTTCTGGCCGGCAGGACGACGGCCCTGCTGCCGTGCCTCTCCTCGCCGGGCTATCGCGATCCTCGAGCACCACAGAACCTGATCCCCATCGCCGGGTTGGAGGATCTTCTCCACCATCGTCTCGGTGATCGCCGTCTCGTCTATCGGGCTATACGACGGGCCGTGGCAGGGGCGGCGGCATGAGCCTGGGGCGTGTGCTCGGCAGTGAACACACGACGACCCGCGCATTTCGGGTGGCCATCGACGACGACGATTATCTGCAGCTCGACGACTGGGTGGTCGTGCGCACCGACGTCCCCAAGGTGGGGAAAGTGTCGACTTACGGCGTTGTCACCGAAGTAGAAGCTCGCTACGAGGGTGCCAGTTTCGAATCCGATACCCATCTGATAGCCGATGAGGGGGTGCTTCCGGCCATCAAAGTGCGCTCGGCCCGGGTGGAAGTCACCCGAGTCGACCCCGAGGTGTGGGTGGCTCCCGACCCCGGACGGGAGGTGGAACGTGCTTCCGGAGTCGAACGGCTCAAAGCCCTCTACGCCGATGAGATGGGACGCCCCCTTCCCGTAGGTCTGGGCCGCGACGGTGAACCGGTCTACGTCGATTTGGACTTCTTCGACGGAGTCAAAGGCGGTCACATGTCCATCTCCGGAATCTCCGGTGTTGCCACCAAGACGTCGTTTGCCCTCTTCTTCCTTCGCATGTTGGGTGCCCGGCCAGACATCGTTGGGGCGGCGGGAGCCAACCTGCGCGTGCTCGTGTTCAACGTCAAAGGTGAAGATCTGTTGTGGCTCGACGCACCCAACCGCAATTTCGATGAGGCGGCGGCAGCATCGTGGCAAACGCTGGGTGTCGACGCTGCCCCGTTTCACGACGTTGCCCTATGGGCCCCCCCTGCCGCCCGGTCCGGGGACGTGGTGGTTCCCGACACCGGCGGACGCCTCGAAGGCGTCACCGCCTTCGCGTGGACACCGGGCGAGTTCATTGCCGAAGGGCTGCTGCGGTTCCTCTTTACAGACGCCACCGACACCCGCAACCAGATCCCTTTCATCGAGGAGAGAGTGCGAGCACAACTGAAGAGATTCGCCCACCCGGTGTCAGGTGTGGGGGGCGCCGTCGTGCTGCGCGACCCCGCAGAAGGCCTCCCACCGGGCAGGGAGGTGCGCCCCAACGATGGGGAGCGAATCGTTCGGGATCTCGGCACTCTCGTGGATGCCATCGAAGAGTTCGTCGACCCTCCCGACGGTTCCGACCCGGCGATCTCGTGGACCGGCCGTGTCCAGGCGGGCACGGCATCGGCGTTCATGCGGAGATTGCATGCTGCAGCACATCGGATCGGCCATCTGGTTCGTTCCGGTGCCAGCAGGCGCATCGACCGGGGGCGGGCCCGAGTCACCGTCGTCGGGATCCAAGGCCTGCACGATCTCGGTCAGCGCTTCGTGGTGGGTGCGCTCCTGGCCGAAATGTTCGAGGAGAAGGAACAATCGGGACAGAGGCTTCCGCTTTCCGTGGTCGTCCTCGACGAGCTCAACAAGTACGCCCCCCGCGACGGATCATCACCTCTCAAGGACATGTTGATCGACATTGCCCAGCGGGGCCGGTCGTTGGGTGTGCTGCTCGTCGGTGCCCAGCAAACTGCCTCCAAAGTGTCTCCTGAGGTCATGGAGAACGCAGCCATCCGGGTTGTCGGGCGGCTGGACGCAGCCGAGGCGGAACGGGCCGAGTATGGATGGATGCTGCCCTCGACCCGTGCCCGGGCGCGGCTTCTCAAACCGGGCACGATGGTGATCAGCCAGCCGTCGATCCCCGTCCCGCTTGTCGTCGAGTTTCCCTATCCGCCCTGGGCCACCCGCAAGGAGGAGGTTGCCGCCGCCGACGATCCCTTCGACATCCCCTAGGGGACCTCGGATGCGTGTACTGCACACCTCTGATTGGCATGTTGGTAAGAGGATCGGCAGGTTCGACCGCCTCGACGATTATCGAGACACGATCGACGAAGTCGTTGCCATCGCCGACGGCAACGACGTCGACCTGGTATTGCACGCCGGCGACTTGTTCGACGTAGCGCGGCCACCAGTCGATGCCCTCGACGTCGCGCTGCGAGGGTTGGTCCGGCTTGCCGCCGGTGGGCGCAGACCGGTAGTCGTCGTAGCCGGCAACCACGATTCAGGCGCTCTGTTCGATGTGCTGGCACCCCTGTTGCGACCTCTCGGGGTCCATATGGTCGGTGATGTGCGCCGACCGGACGAGGGAGGCGTTCTCGAACTGGAAAGCCGTGCCGGCATCGCAGTCGTCGCATGTTTCCCATTCCTGCGGGAAGGCCGAGTCGTCGATCTTGGAGACGACGCCGGCTCCTGGTACACCCAGTATGCCGACCGGTTGCGCCGCGTCTGTGAGGCACTGGCGGCCCGGACCGCGGCCGTCGCTCCTCCCGGTGCGGCGACCTTTCTCCTCTCCCATTTCCTGGTCGGCGGTGTCAAAGTGCGGCCCGGCACCGGGGAAAGGGCACTGCACATGGGCGAGGCCTACGCCGCGTCTTCCCAGGCCATCCCACCGTCCTTCGACTATGTGGCCCTGGGTCACATCCACGCCCCACAGCATGTTCCCGGAGTGGCAGTTCCTGCCGAATACGCCGGGTCGTTGCTGCAGCTCGACTTCGGTGAAGCCGGAGAGGACAAGAGAGTGGTGCTCGTCGATGTGCCGACCGATGGGCTGGCAAAGGTCGAACAGGTTCCCATCACGAGCGGCCGGCGGCTGGCGCGGGCCGCCGCCCGATGGGAGGAGCTGGAAGCTGACCGCTCACTGGACGACTGCTATCTGGATCTCGTCGTCCACACCGACGGCCCCGACCCCGAACTGGGGGAGCGGACGCGGCAGCGCTTCCCGCTTGCCGTCAGGGTCGTCGCCGAATACCCGCGGGAGGAATCTGCGTCCCGAAACCTGCGTTACCGGGAGCTGATCGATGCCTACATCGACTATCGCCTCGATGCCGTCGGACGGCAACCGGACGAAGGCCTCTTGGAGGCGTTCCGCTCACTCGAGGAGGATGTCGATGCGGCCCCTTGAGCTACGTATCAGCGGCTTTCGTTCCTACCCGGCATCCGGAGCCAGCTTCGATTTCCGCCGTCGCCGGCTCCTGGCCGTCGTCGGGCCGATCGGCAGCGGCAAGACGACTGTCCTCGACGCCATGTCTTTCGCCTTGTACGGCCGCACCCCTCGCATCGGCCGCGACACGAAATCGCTGGTGCACCAGCGATCGGATGGGTGCCTGGTGTCGCTACGGTTCGGCGTCGGCGGCGAGATCTGGCAGGCCGAACGCGCCTTGCGTCGCAGCGGCCAGTCCCAGCACAAGCTGTTTCGGCTCAGCGACGACTCCGCAGAGGCCGAGGTCGTTGAGGCAGTCACCCAGGCGAGAGCCGTTGCGGTGCGTGTCGAAGAGATCCTCGGCATGGACTTCGATGCCTTCCAGCGCACAGTCCTCCTCGCGCAGGGCCAGTTCGCCAGGTTTCTCGAGATGGGACCCACCGAACGAGATATCTTGCTCAAGGCGATACTCGGCTACCAACGGGTCGATCTGTTGCGTGCCGCTGCCAAAGACCGTGTGACCGGCCTTGCCGCCGCCCTCGCCGCCACTGCTGCCCGGCTGGAAGCCGTCGCCGAGGCGGAGGTTTCTTTGCGGTCGGTGCGTGCCGAGGCCGAGACGGTAGGTATCCAGAAGGAGCGGCTGGCTGCACTCGCCGAAGATGTAGCGGCTCTCGACCACCGCGTCGCCACCGCACAGGGGAAGGTGCGTTCCGCCGCCGAGCGTCACGAGACACTGGCCGGACTGGCCAGCCGATTGCCATCGCTGGAGGGCGCCGCGGCTCTGGCCGATCGGCTGGCGGCGGTTGAGGCCGACACGGCTGCTGCCGCCGCCCTCCTTGCCGAGGCGCGGGCCGAGGTCGAAGCCCGCAAGACCCGTGTCGACGGCCTCGAGACAATGCGGGCGACGGCTCGCGACGCAGGGGAGGCACTGGCGAAGTTCGAGCTCCTGTCGGCGGCGCTGTGCAAGGCATCTTCCCGTGAAGCCGAAGCCTCCACTGTGGAGAAGCGAAGCAGGGAGCGTCTCTCCACTGTGAGTGAGGAGGCAGCCGCGGCCACCGATCGTGCTGCTGCAGCTGCCGATTCTGTCGGTGCAGCCCGGCGGGCGCTCGACGAAGCCCGTCATTCGGAGACGGCCGCCGAGCGGGCCGACATGGCCGGCGTGTTGGCGGAACAGCTCGTTTCAGGTGAGGCGTGTCCAGTGTGCGGCCGAGTCGTCACCGCGACGCCGGAGACGACACCACGCAACGATGTGACCGCAGCACACCACGCTGTGATGGAAACGTCCGCCGCCCTGGCGACAGCCGAGGCAACTCTGGCCGGGGCAGATACCGACACGGCGGACGCCAAGGCAGCCCTGGCCGCTGCCACCGCAGCCGTAGCCGCCGCCGAGTCTCGCCGGGTCGCTGCTGCGGCCGATGTGGTTGCCGACCGCCGCGCAGTGGCCGAGGTGGAGGCAGAGTTGACCGGACTGTTGGGAGACGGTGAGCCCCGCGAGCTGCTGGCAGTCATGACCGCCACGATCGCGCAAGCCGACACCGATCTGGCAGAGCGCCGGCTCGCTGAAGAGGAGGGAGCGCCGTT
>CAZIEQ010000104.1:0-7979 GCA_964538725.1 uncultured Acidimicrobiia bacterium
CCGCCGCCCTCGTCCCCTCCCTCGACCGACGGCCGCGGGGAGCCCCCCCAAGGCGTCGGCGGCGGTGCCCACCCTGCGCCGATCAGCCGCCGATCGCCAGTTCCAGCAGCCGTCGATAGTGGGGACGCGCCTCGTCGAGCACCGGTCCCAGTTCGCAGGGGACCTGGTCGGTCTTTTCCCGGTAGGCGGTGAAGCCGGTCGTCTGGTGGATCACGTGATACCAGTGGGGCGCCCACACCCCGTCTTCGGATCTGCCGCCGCGGTCCCAGCGCATCATCGCCGGTTCGAATCCGAGGTCGAGCCGGGAACACAGTTCGCGGAGCACCGATTCGGGGTCTTGCAGAGTGAGGCGGGCGTCCAGCACAGGAGGATCCTGGCCCAATCCGCGCAGGTAGTCGAAGATGGCCGCCTGTGTGCCGATGCCGATGTCCTCCAGCCCCGGATGGGGCACCTGGCGGGTGATCGTCCGCAACACATCGGCCGGGTCGCGGATCAGCAGCACATTGGCCGTCTGTGCCATGAACCCCCACTCCAGGTCGACGAGGTGGTGGGCCATCTGCTTGAGGAACAGGACGGGACGGTCGCTGCGGCCCAGCACGACCTCGTCGATGACCGACCGCCCGTTGCCATCCTGGGCGGCGATGACGTCCTCCCATCCGGGATGGCGCGCCCCCGACACTCGCAGGTAGTGGGCGTACAGCGGCTCGTCGATCACCCTCGTGTCGGCCCGCTGGGCGAAGGCATACATGACGGCGGTGGAGATGTTGCGCGGGCCCGACCACAGGTTGATCCGCAAAGTCACCGCATCGAGGCTATCAACCCGACAGGAAACGCCAGCGGCGAGCGCGGGCGGTGGAAACTCCCACTCTGGCAGTGGCAACGATGTGCCTCGCCTCCTCGGGGGAGGCGGCGTGCAGCGCCAGCACACCGCCGGCAAGCAGGTCGACCCCGTCGTGTTCGCCGGTCACTCCCAGACCTTGGGCCAGCTTTCCGGGGCCGTCGAGGAGATGATCTGAACGTCCCCCCCGCCGCCGCCGTATCACATCCAGCCCTGTGATCGGCTCGGCGCCACGGAGCAGCACGGCCGCAGGGTCGCCGATCGCACCGGTGGCGACGTTCAGGCACCAGTGGACACCGTAGGCGCGGTACACATAGGCGGTGCCGGGAATCGCGAACATGGACCGGTTGCGCGGCGTAGCTCCCTGGTAGGCATGGGAGGCGGGATCATCGCTGCCCCCGTACGCCTCGGTTTCTGTGACCTTCACCTCGACACGGCATCCTCCGACGGCCGATATGAGGTGTGCTCCGACGAGGCCGCGGGCCGCGTCGACGACAGAACCCGCCAGCAGGCCGGACAGCATCAGCCGGCAAGATGAAGCAGCAGCGCTTTGAAGCTGTGGAGCCGGTTCTCCGCCTGGTCGAAAACGACCGATCGGGGATGCTCCACAATGTCGTCGGTGACCTCTTCACCCCGATGTGCCGGCAGACAGTGGAGGAAGACGGCGTCGTCTGCGGCGTTTGCGAAGACACCGCCGTCCACCGTCATGGCTGCGAAACTGCGGCGCCTGTCTTCGGCTTCGTTCTCCTGGCCCATCGAAGCCCACACGTCGGTGTATACGGCGTCCGCCGCCAGGGCCGCTTCGGGTGCGCTGTGAGTGAGGGTGATATCGCCTCCCAGCCGGCGAGCGGCTGCGATTACCGCGGCGGATGGTTCGAAGCCGGGCGGGGTTGCTATCCGCAGTGCCACCCGGGTCATCGCAGCGGCCAGCACCAGGGAGTGGCACACGTTGTTGCCGTCGCCGATGTAGGCAAGGGTGGCACCGGGGAGAGGGCGGTGTTCGGCGAGTGTCTGCAGATCGGCGAGTGCCTGGCAGGGATGCTCGACGTCCGACAGCAGGTTGATGACCGGTGCGGCCGCGTATTCGGCGAGGGTCTCCAGATCGGAATGGTGGTAGACCCTGAAGGCCAGCACGTCGAGATAGCGGTCGAACACCCGGGCCACGTCTTCGACGGCCTCCCGACTGCCCAGCCCGACCTCTTCACCTCGCAGCACCACGGGAAGAGCTCCCAACTGGTTGCATCCGACTTCGGTCGATACCCGGGTGCGGGCCGACGGCTTCTCGAAGAAGAGGCCGACTTGGAGTCCCTTGAGGGCGGCGGACACCAGGCCGGGGTCGGTCTTGATGCGGGCCGCCGTGTCGAGTACCGACGCCAGCGCTTCGGGGTCCAGGTCTGCGACGCTCAGGAAATCCGCCATGTCATCCTCCTCTGAGGGCGCCCCGGTGTTCTCTTGCTACCGCCTCGGTGATGGCGGCACGTACCGGTACGACCTCTTCGTCGGTGAGGGTCCGTTCGGTAGCGCGCAGCACCAGCCGCAGTGCCAGGCTCTTGTGTCCGGCGGTGAGGGGGGCACCGGTGAACACGTCGAACAGGGTGAGGTCTTCGAGAAGGTCGCCCGCTGCTTTCCACACCGTCGCCATTGCATCACCGGCGGCGACATCTGCAGGAAAGTCGAAGGCCAGGTCGAAAATGACCGGCGGGTAGTTGGAGACTGCCGCCACCTGCGGCGGCCGGCGGGTCTGCAGCAGGCCGCTGAGGTCGATCTCAGCGGCGGCAACACGACCGGCGAGACCGAACCGCTCGGCGACCCTGGGGTGCATCTCCCCGGCGTATCCGACGACTTCACCGTCGACGAGTAGCTCCGCGGCCCGGCCCGGATGCATTGCAGGGGGCGCGGCCTGGCGGACGTTACCTGCCGAGCCGAGCGCATCGACGAGGGTGGCCCACATGCCGAGGGCGTCGAAGGCATCGGTGGGCGTGCGGTTGCCTTCCCAGGCGACACCCCGTGAGCCGGCGGCCACCCACGCCAGATGTTCGGGCTGATGGGGAAGAGCGCCGCTGGACGGAAGGAACACCTTCCCCGTTTCGAACACTGCAACGTCGTCGATACGCCGTGCCCGGTTGCGTGCCGCCGTCTGCAGCAAGCCGGGAAGCAGCGTGGTGCGCAGAACACCCTCCTCGGTACGGAGCGGGTTGGCGACTTCTATACCCCGCCGTCGCGGATCGTCTCCCGGCAGGCCGAGATCGTCGAGGTGTGACTGCCCGAGGAACGAGTAGGTGAGCACCTGGTTGTAGCCGGCGCCCACCATGATGTCGCTGATGAGGCGCAGTGTCGCCTCCCGCTGAGGAAGGCCGCCGCCGCGCCCCGTCGCCACCGTGCTCGGAAACCGGTCGTATCCGTGAAGCCGGGCTATCTCCTCCAACAAGTCGGCGGCTCGGGTCACGTCGGGGCGGTGGGGGGGGACGTCGACGGTGAGCGGGTCTGCCCCTCCGACTGCGAACCCGAGGCGCTGCAGGTAGGCGGCGGGAAGGCCTGGAGGCAGGTCGGTTCCCAGCACCCTGGGAATCTCGGCGAGCGGCAGCGACACCGTTGTGGTGGGTACCACATTTGGATATTCGTCGACGAACCCGGGCGCGACCACGGCCGCGGCGTGACGGACGATCAGTTCTGCCACCCGGGCGGAGGCGGCAAGGGGGCCGTCGGGATTCATCCCCCGCTCGAACCGGGCGGAAGCTTCGGTGCGCAGGCCGTGGCGTTTCGCCGTCATCAGGATGGTGGCAGGGTCGAAGTGGGCGACTTCGACGAGAACCGTCGTGGTGCCGGCGTCGACCTCTGTGTCCTCACCTCCCATGACACCGGCGAAACCCACCGGACGGGTGGAATCGGCGATGAGGAGATCATCGGGGTGGAGATCGTGCTGCACCCCGTCGAGGGTGCGCAGCATCTCCCCAGGGCGGGGGCGGCGCACCACAACCCGGCTGCCCAGCTTGTCCATGTCGAAGGCGTGGGTGGGATGCCCCAACTCGAGCATGGCGTAGTTGGTGGCATCGACCACGTTGTTGATGGCCCGCACCCCGCACCCTTCGAGCCGCAGCCGCAGCCAAAGCGGAGACGGGCCGACGGTGACGTTGCGCAACTCGCGGGCGGTGAAGCGAATGCACCCGGAAGGATCATCGATGGTGACCTGAGCCCGAGAAGGCGCACCATGCTCGGACAGCTCCGGTGTGGGGATTCGCAGCGGAGCTTCGAAGTATGCGGCCAGGTCTCTGGCAAGGCCAAGCGTGCCCATGGCGTCGGGCCGGTTGGTTGTGATGTTCAGGTCGAACACGACGTCGGGCATCGTCAACATGGTGGCGAAATCCTCACCGGGGGAGAACCCCTCGTCGAGCACCAGGATGCCTTCGTGTTCGTCGCCGAGGCCGAGCTCGCGGGCCGAGCAGATCATCCCAGGCGACTCGACACCGCGGATCGTCTTCGAGCCCACCTCGACGCCGCCTGCGAGCACCGCCCCGGGCAGCGCCACCGGCACGATCGCCTCGGCGTCGAAGTTCCACGCGCCGCAGACCACTCGATGGGACCGTCCACCCAGGTCGAGGTCGGCGACCCGCAGCCGGTCGGCATTGGGATGAGGTCGTACTCCGGTCACACGGCCGGTGACGACACCGGAGAAGTCGACCGCTTTGCTTTCGACTGCTTCGACCTCATGGCCGAGGCGGTTGAATGCCTCCGCCACCTGGGAAGGATCGTCGGGAAGGTCTACGAACTCTCCGAGCCAGCGCAGCGTCGTCTTCATGGGAACTGCCTCGAGATGCGCAGGTCCCCTTCCCACAGCTCGCGCAGGTCCCGCAGCCCGTGGCGCAACATGGCGAAACGGTCGACCCCCATTCCGAAGGCGAAGCCGGTGACCGCATGTGGGTCGTATCCGACTGCTTCGAACACCGCCGGGTTGACCATGCCGCAGCCCAGCATCTCCAGCCACGGCTCACCTTCACCGAGGCGGATGTGAAGCTCGGCGCTCGGTTCGGTGAAGGGAAAATGGGCGGGGAGAAACCGCACCGCGACCTGCTCACCGAAGAAGCGATGGACGAAGTACTCGAGGGTTCCTTTCAGATCGGTGAAGGTGACGTCTTCGGCAACGGCGAGCCCTTCGAGCTGGTGGAACACCGGCTGGTGGGTGGCGTCGATGGTGTCACGGCGGAACACACGGCCCGGCACGACGAGATGCACCGGAGGGTCGTGCTGCTCCATGTAGCGGGCCTGCATCGGTGAGGTGTGGGCTCGCAGCAGCACACCTTCAGGGTCATCCCCCCAGCGGACGTACAGCGTGTCCATGTCGAGACGGGCAGGATGGCCAGGGGGAATGTTGAGCGCGGTGAAGTTGTAGTACTCGGTCTCCACCTCGGGCCCGGTGGCGACCGTGTAGCCGATCGAGACGAAAATGTCGACCATCTCGTTCATCACCGTCGCGATGACGTGGTGGGATCCGCGGGCGGGTGCCCGGGCGGGGAGGGTGGTGTCGACGCGCTCCTCCCGCAGCCCCTGTATGTCGGCGGCCATCTCCAATTCGGCCCTGCGCTGTGCCAACGCGGCGGAGATACGCCGGGAGGCGTCGTTGAGGAGAGCACCGACGCGAGGTCGTTCCTCCTCGTCGACCTCGTACATGCGGCCGCGGGTGGCACCTATCAGGCTGTTGCGGCCCAGCGCCTCGGATTCGAGGGCATCGAGCAGAGCCAGGTCGGCCACGGTGTCGAGCCGGCCGACGGCGCGCTTCACCAGTGCGTCGAGCTTGGCTGCCAGGTCGTCCATGGAGGCGGTGAGGTTACCGCCCGTGTCCGGCGTGACCGGCTGGTATGTCATCCTGTCGCCTCTCGCTGGTTCGAACGCGAAGATGCCCGGAGCTTCCCGGCTCCGGGCGGGTGGGTGATCCCGGCGTGATCTACCCGGCCCGGAGTGCGGACCAGAGGGAAAATCGGATTGCGTGCGCCGTCATCGCGGCGAGTGTAACCCGTGGCCGCCGCCGGCGGTGATGGGAGCCTGGCGGCCGTCGAAACAAGAATGGGCGGCGGAGAGATGGTGATCTCCGAACCACATGACAACCATCCCCGTGTACAGGCTTCCGACGATCAGCCCGCCGAAGACGTCGGACAGCCAGTGGGCACCCAGATAGATGCGTGACGCCATCACCAGGGCGATGACGGTCCCGGCGGCACCGGTGGAGGCAAGCCGCGCTTTGCGGGAGGCCGTCGATTTCCACACCAGTGCGGCCAGCACCCCGTAGAAGGCGACGGCCGCCAGCACGTGGCCGCTGGGGAATGAGGCGCTGCCGTGCTGGCGCACCTGAAAGGCGACCGGGCGCGGCCGGTCGATGAGAGTTTTCAGGAAGCCTTCTGTCAACGGGTTGAGTAGGAACGCCAGCGCCAGCACGCCCGGTATCCATCTGCACCGCCGCGACCGCACCACCCACAGCACCATGACGGCGAGGAGCGGGCCGATGACCCAGCGGGATCCGGCGAAGCTCACATATTCGAAGGCGGTCTCTGTCCAGCTCGGCCGTGTCCGCGATATCCAGCGAGCCACCACCTCATCTCCTGCGATCAGCGGCCGGAATCCGGCTGCGACGAGAGAAGCGAGGACGATGAAGCCGAGGGCGGCGCCGACCAGCCAGGCGTGAAGGACGCGGTGGGTGGAACGATCTGTCGTCAGCATGGCGATGCCCCTGCGGATGGTCGGCAGGATGCCAGAGTCGCAAACGCACCGGAGCTGCAAAACAGTTCATCGTTCTTTGCGTTCCATGGTGGGAATACGAATCGCAGCGCCGTTCGTTCGCTGTTATGTCCCCTTCATATGAGCTGGAGACGACCAGTGAACAAGGCATCGACGAGATTCTCACTGCTGGTGGCAGGTGTGATAACCGTGGTGGCCACCATCGACGCCGCTCGGGAGACGGACTGGGACATTCTCGTGATGCTGGTCGTCGTGGACTTGTTGCTGATCGGTTTGGCGCTCAGGTTGGGATCGGGTCGGGTGCCGGTGCGGGTGCGCCGTGATCTCTACGTGTGGGCGCAGCGGCGGGCGACTGCCACCGGGCAAACGGTGGAACGCACCGTAGATCGTGCGGTGACGAGCTATCGGGAGCGGCTGGAACCGTCGCCATACCGGCCCAGCCTGCCCGAGGAGGTCCACGGCCCGTGAGCGGGGCGACGATCAAACTGGTGGGTGAAGGCGCCGCTGCCGGCCTCGTTGGAGGCAAAGCCGCCGCCCTCGATCGTCTCATCGCTCTCGGCGCCCGGGTTCCGCCGACGGGTGTCGTCACGGTGGAGGCCTACCGCCGTTTCGCCTCCATCCCCCAGCTGGCGTCCTTTCTCGACGATGTCTCCGCCAGGCCGATTCCGCCTCCGCACCGCATCAAGGAGGAACACGACGAGGTGAGCGCAGCCTTCCTCGCCCACGACCTGCCCGAAGACCTGCTCGAAGACGTGGAGGCCCTCGCCGCGGTGGTGGGGAGGCGGTTCCGGCTGGCTGTGCGGTCGTCGGCGACCGCAGAAGACCAGGTGGACAGCTCATTCGCCGGCCAGTACGACTCCTTCCTCTGCGTCGACCGACGGACCCTCTCTGAGGCGATAAGACTCACCTGGGCTTCACTGTGGTTTCCCCGGGTGCGGGCATACCGCCAGGCACGCGGCATCGATGAAGCCGAGCTGGCGATGGCAGTCGTCGTCATGCGCATGGTGGCGGCGAAACACGCTGGCGTCGTCTTCACGGTGAATCCGGGAGGATCCTCCGCCGAATTGCGCATCGAGATCGTGGAAGGCCTCGCCGAAGATCTCGTCTCGGGGGCCGCAACCCCCGACGTCATCATCGTCCCCCGCGAAGGGGAGCGGCAGTATCCCGACGAGCTGGCCGGCCTCCTCGACGAGCTGACCGAAACCGCATTGGATCTCGAGGCACGCTTGGAGCGTCCGCAGGATATCGAATGGGCCTACGACGGGAGGCGCCTGTTCATCGTTCAGGCCCGGCCGATAACCACAGTCGGCCTGGATGCGGAGCCGCTACGGGACGCCTTCGACTCACAGCAGCTGTCCCGCACCACTTATACACCTGATGGAGATCGGTGGTATCTTCCCGTGTGACGACGCAG
>CAZIEQ010000105.1:0-7979 GCA_964538725.1 uncultured Acidimicrobiia bacterium
GGGAGCGGACCGCCAATGAGCTCGCACGGAGTAGGGCACCCGCCCGCCCCGCCGCCGGCGGCCGACAGAGCAGCTTTGGATCTGGCGCCTCGCGCCGTCCCCGACCGTTATCCCTATTTCGTGGAAGAGGTGAAACGCCGCCTGCTGGCCGAGCCGGCCCTCGGCGCCACCTTCGACGAACGCTATGCGAACCTCTTCGGAGGCGGTCTTCGCATCTACACGACTCTGCAACCCGCCGCCCAGGATGCCGCCGAGGCGGCTGTGGCGTCACTGCTGCCGACTTCGGGGCCGGCGGCGGCGGTGGCCGCCGTCGATCCTCGCAACGGACACGTCGTTGCTCTGGTCGGGGGCCGCGACTTCTACGACGACGATGACCCCACCGCCCGCTTCAACCTGGCCACCCAGGGCCGCAGGCAGACGGGCTCGGCTTTCAAACCGTTTGCCCTCGCCGCCGCTTTGGAGGCCGGTGTCGGTCTGGCCACCGTCTTTCCCGGCGGCGGCTCCGTCACCGTCCTCACCGACTCGGGACCGTGGCGGGTCGACAACTACGACGAGATGGTGTATCCCGAACTGACACTCCTCGAAGGCACCGTGTTCTCGGTCAACGTCGTCTACGCCGGTCTGGTGCACCGTATCGGCGCCGAGGCCGTAGCCGATGCGGCCCGCCGCGCAGGGATCGAGACACCGCTCGACCCTTTCCCGTCCCTGGTGCTCGGTGCCCAGGAGGTGTCCCCGCTCGAGATGGCGTCTGCCTTCGCGACGTTCGCCGCCGACGGGACCCGGCGCCGGCCGATGTTCGTCACCCGGGTCGAGGACAGCCACGGCGTGAACATATGGGAGCCTCTCCCTTCCGACGTCGAAGTGTTCGACCCTTTCGTGGCGAGAAGCGTCACCGCGGCTCTCACCGAGGTGGTGCGCCGCGGCACCGGTCAGCAGGCGAGGATCGGGCGCCCGGTTGCCGGCAAGACGGGCACTTCCCAGAACCACCACGACGCCTGGTTCGTCGGCTACACGCCCGAACTGGCCGCCGCGGTGTGGGTCGGCTTCCCCCAGGGCCAGCTTCCGATGGAGTATCCGGCCACTCCGTTTGCCGTCACCGGCGGAACGTGGCCGGCGCAGATCTGGGCGCGTTTCGCCCAGGCGGCGTTGTCGGGTACCCCATACGCGAACCTCTCGCTGGTAGACAGTTCGGCTCTCGTCTCGGTGGAGATCGACACCTCGACCGGTTTTCTCGCCGGCCCGCTGTGCCCCCGCCGCCATGTGCACACCGTCGAACTCCCCCCGGATCAGGTACCGACCGTCATATGCCCAATACACAATCCCGCCCCGGTGTTGAACGGCAGCCTGGTGCCGGCGCCGTCCCTCATCGGCCTGCAGGTCGAGGCAGCGGTAGCTCTGCTGTCTACCGACGGTCATCCGGTCGATGTGGTGTGGGATGCCGAAACACCGCTGCCGCCCGGCGTCGTTTTCGGCCAGCAGCCGCCGCCGGGCTCAGCAGTGGAGCCAGGCGCCACAGTGGTGCTGACGGTCTCTGGAGCCCCGCCCGTGTTGACGATGCCGGCCGTCCTCGGAGCAACTGTTGCGGAGGCAGTCAGCCGGCTCGGCCTGTACGGAATGAGCGTGGACGTCACCGTGGAAGCGGAACCGGATGCCGCTGCCGCGGCTCGCCGCAGTGGCCTCGTATGGAAGCAGCGTCCCGCAGGCGGCATGGCGGCACAGGGCCCGATCGAGGTGTGGGTCAACCCCTAGCGGTCCCGCATTATGTCGGGGAGACGGCGGCTGAGCAGCATCCCGACGGCGAAGAAGCTCCCCGCCGTTGCAGCCGCAAAGCGAGCGGCGTCGGTTATCGAACCGGCGACCGCGCTGACAACCGGCCTGAAGTCCGGGGTCCACGCCCGCAGCGCTTCTATGTACCAGCCTGCCGAGTCTGCGACCGAGGCGACGATGCGGGTGCGCTGGCCGACGGTGAGGCCGACTATGTCCCCCAGACGGTCGCCCGACAGCGATGACATGGCGGTGATGAACACCGTGCCCAGAATGGCGATGCCGAGCGCCGCCCCCACCTGGCGGAAGGTGCTCTGCATCCCCGAGGCCTGGCCGGAATCGCCCGGAGACACCTCGGCGAGGATTACCGACG
The DNA here is from genome assembly GCA_964538725.1 of uncultured Acidimicrobiia bacterium. GTDB lineage: Bacteria > Actinomycetota > Acidimicrobiia > Spongiisociales > JAOTWH01 > CAZIEQ01. Next base: position 2,138 of record CAZIEQ010000105.1, read on the forward strand.
CCAGCTGAGAGCTGGTGAGGCCGATGCCTACCCCGTACATGAACAGCACGAAGGCGATGGCGCCCACCAGATGGGTCGGCGACAGCAGCAGCGCCATCCCCAGCGCACCGACCGCCTCCACACCCATACCGAGGGTCACTACCTGGCGGGGCCCGTACCGCCTGGCGAAGAAAGCGGCGAGTGGTCCGCCGATGAACCCGCCGGCAGCCATGGCGAGAAGCAGCACGCCGGTCTGGAGGGCGCTGAGACGCAAAACGGTTTGCAGGTAGAGGGGCACGACGAAGACGATGCCGAATTCACCGAGACCGACGAGCGTCACCAGGACGTTGCCGTGCCGGAAGCTGCGCAGGCGGAACAGCCGCATGTCGAACAGCACGACACGCCCCAACCGGGCGCGGCGTATCTCGACATATACGAAAGCGACCAGGGCGGTGGCCCCGACGGCGAAGGCAACCGGCACCATCGACACGGCGTTCGACGGCCAGCTCCAGCTGCCGACTTCGAACAGCCGCGTCGGCGTCAGCCACCCGTAGCGGGGACCTTCGATGATGCCCGTCACCAACCCGAAGAAGCCGACGGAGGCGGTGACGAAACCCAGGGTGTCGATACCTGTGGCAGCCCGTTCCTCCCGCGTCTCGGTGACCAGCAGCAGCGCAGCTACCAGAGTCACCAGTGCCAGCGGGACGTTGACGTAGAACACCCACCTCCAGGAGAAGGTGGTGGCCAACCAGCCGCCCACCAGCGGCCCTACGGCGGCCATGCCGGCGATCATCGACCCCCAGATCCCGAAGGCGATGGCCCGTTCCCGACCGCGGAATGTGGCGTTCACACTCGCCAGGGTGGCGGGGAGGATCATCGCCGCCCCCAGTCCCTGCAACGCACGGGCACCCACCAACCCGCCGAGCGAGCCCGTGCCGCCGGCGAGTACCGAAGCGACGAGAAACACGACGATTCCGGTCACGAACAGGCGGCGGCGCCCCCAGGCGTCGCCGATACGGCCCAGCGTGATGAGGAAGGTGGCAAACACAACCACATAGGCGGCGTTTATCCACTCTGCGTCGGCAATCTCGAGGTCCAGGTTGGCGACGATGCGAGGCATCGCCACGTTGACGATCGTGATGTCGACGACGACGAGGGCGACCCCGAAGCCGAGGACCGCCAAACCCCACCAGCGGCGCGCCTCACCGACCTGTTCACTGCCCATGGCCGAAGCCTAGGTCTGGGCCGGCGCCATCAAGAGAGGCGAAGGTCCCCCGTGGTCCCGTCACCCGATGCGGGTGTGCAGGGCATGGTGGCCTTTCCGCCGCTACCCGACGGTCTACGGAGGTGCGCGCGCAGGGCCGGGATCATGAGGAGGTTCTGCTCCCATCCGGCGGCAAGGACCGCGGCAGATCCGGCGGCGCTTCGTCGTGGCGGTCGGGAGGCTCGAGCCGGATGGGAATCGAATCTCGAACCCGGCCGAGGACCGAGAAGGCACCAACCGCGCCGCGGGCCCGGCGAGCTCTCTATAATCCCGGTGACGAAGCGGAAGCGCTGCTTCCCACCCGGCCACCTGCGGTGCGCCCGGGTACCTAGCGGCAGTTTCGTGCTGCCGCTTTTTTGATGTCCGGCATGAGGAGGAACAATCGCCAGCGAACCCCGTGTGAACGAAAGGATCCGGGCACGCGAGGTGCGCCTCGTCGCCCCCGACGGAGCCCAGATCGGGGTGAAGGGAATCGATGAAGCCCGCTGGCTCGCCGACCAGCTCGGTCTCGACCTTGTCGAGGTCGCCCCCGATGCCAAACCGCCGGTGTGCCGGCTGTTGGACTACGGCAAGTACAAGTACGACCAGTCGGTACGCCAGAAGGAGGCCAAGAAGAAGTCGACTCGCACGGTCATCAAAGAGGTGAAGCTGCGCCCCAAGATCGACGACCACGATTTCGAAACCAAGAGGCGGGCGGCGGAACGGTTCCTTCGCGATGGCGACAAGGTCAAGGTGACGTTGATGTTCCGCGGGCGTGAGATCACCCACCCCGAATTGGGCAGGGCGCTGCTGGAGCGGATGTCGAGCGACCTCGGGGCGGTGTCCGTGATCGAAACCATGCCCCGCCTCGAAGGACGCAACATGACGATGCTGCTGGGGCCGACCCGGCGCCCATCGGCGATGGCAGAAGAGACTGCCGCCCCCGACGCCGATTCAACCGACTGACAGAGGAAATCCAATGCCGAAGATGAAGACTCACCGTGGAGCCGCCAAACGGTTCAAGGTGACCGGATCGGGAAAGATCCGGCGCCGGGGAGCGTGGCGGGGCCACAACAGACACAAGAAGAACGCCTCCAGGTGGCGTCGCGTCCAGGGTGAGAAGGATCTGGCGCCCGGCGACGCTCGCCGCGCCGGCCGCCTTCTCGGCAGGCGCTAGGAGTGCATCATGGCTCGAGTCAAACGATCGGTGCACGCCAAGAAGAAACGCCGCAAGATCATGGAGCGCTCCAAAGGCTATAAGGGCGCCCGCGGCCGTCGCCTGCGCACTGCCAACGAGCAGGTGATGCACGCCATGGCCGACTCCTACAGGGACAGACGGGCCCGCAAAGGGGAGTTCCGCCGGCTGTGGATAGCCCGCATCAATGCCGCCGCCCGCCAGAACGGCACCACATACAGCCGGCTGATGGCCGGTTTGAAGGCAGCCGACGTCGAGGTGGACCGCAAGATGCTGGCCGACATGGCCGTCTCCGACCCGGAAGCATTCGGCAGCCTGGTCCAAGTGGCCAAGGACGCAGCCGCCCCGTGACCCCGACGGCCGTGACGTCCACCCGCAACCCGCGGGTGGTGGCAGCGGCCAAGCTTCACCGCAGCCGGGCCCGCCGTCAGGCGGGCCTGACTCTTGTCGAAGGCCCCCATCTGCTCGCCCAGGCCGCCCGGACCGGAGCCGACGTGGAGACTTTCTTCGCCCTGAAGGATGATCCCCACATCGCCACAGCCTCCCACCACGGCTGGGAAATCATCACGGTTTCCGAGCAGGTGCTGCAACGCCTCAGCGGAACCGCACAGCCCCAAGGACCGGTGGCGACCGTGCGTATCCCCACTGCCGGCCCGCTTCCCGACGGCAACTGCGTCGTGCTGTGGGGAGTGGGCGACCCCGGCAACACCGGAACCATCATCCGCAGTGCGGCAGCATTCGGCTTTGCGGTCGTCATCGGCCCGGCCACCGCCGACCCTTGGGCTCCCAAAGTGTTGCGGGCCGCGGCCGGAGCTCATTTCCACACATGGGTGGGTGCCGTCGCCGACCCACATCCGGGGGCGCTGGCGCCCCGCATGCACGTTGCCGCCATCCCTGCCGGGAGCACCTCCGGCTTGCCTGCGGCGCCGCTGGCACTGTATGTCGGCGATGAGGCTGCAGGACTGCCGACCGCCATCGTGGCGGCATGTGAGCGCGAGGTCACGGTCCCCATGGACAGCGGCGTGGAGTCCCTCAACGTGGCGGTGGCGGCATCGATTCTGATGTCGTGGACCGCAGGTACCTAATCCTCCCCGGGTGCCCTGCCGAGAGGGGTTCGCAACACCATCGGCCATGAGAAGGCGGGTACGTAGGGCCAGCGGAGAGCAACCAACCCGGCGGCCACACCCACCCAGATCAGAGCCACGCCGACGGTGGCCGACAGGGCGAGGATCCAGCCGATGGCAGACCACATGTGGTCCTTGAGCACGTAGTTCCAGAAAGAGAACGACACGCCGTATCCGCCGATGCCGATGCCGGCCAGGGCGACGATCACGTAGGTGCGGCGCGACCGAAGGCCGGCACCGTCCATCCCCTGACCGGGATTCCCCGTGAGGACCGCCTCGGCGGTGGCGTGTGCTCCGAGCAGGCGGCGACGACGCCCCGGGGTGTCCCCGGCGATGCTGCGAAAAACGTCGGCGATCATGATCCCAACCGACATCAGCAACCCGGCGCCGAGCACGCCGGGGACGAGTACCGACAGCCGGTCGGAGCCGAAATCGTCCAGTGAAGATTCGCGCAGTGGAACCATCAGGCTGCCGCGCTTTCCATCGTCTTGTCTCCCACCACCGGCTCGCTGCCGTCGTGGATGACGACCGTGCCCGCGGTGCCGTCGACGGTCACCTCGGTGGCGCCATCGAGGAGTTGGACGGCACCGGCAATGTGCAGTACCGCGGGGAGGCCCAACTCGCGCGCCACGATGGCGGCATGCGACAGCGGCCCTCCCTCCTCGACGACGATGGCGCCGGCGATCAGGAACAGCGGTGTCCACGAAGGGTCGGTCGAGTGGGCCACCAGGATGTCTCCAGGCTGGATGTCGGCGGTCGCCAGGTCGCGGATCACCACCGGCCTGCCGGTATGCCTGCCCGGGCTGGCACCCCAGCCTTGCAGATGGTCGGACCCGTCGAGCTCGACATGTACCGCCCCCGGGTAGCCCTCGAAGCGAAGCGGCAGAGGGCCGATCGCTTCGGCACGTTGCAGATCTCGACGGCGGGCAGCCACCACGCCGGGGTCGATGCTTCCTCCCCGATAGGCCCTCTCCAGCTCCCCGTCGGAGAGCAACACCACGTCCCTGCGGTCTTCGAGCACGCCGGCCGCCACCAGGCTGTCGGCCATGACGAGGGCGATGCGCCGCTCCTCGCCACCGAGACGCAGCAGCGCCCTTTTGGTTGTTTCCCGCATCGAGAGGAAGTCGACGGTGTCGCGCACCAGCCCCCGCAGCAGCCGAATCCGCATGTCGACGATCTGGCCGGTCATGATGCGGGTCACCTTCCACTTCCGGGTACCGGTGAGACGTTCCACCAGCGCTGTGAGAGAACGCTGGGCTTGGTCGACACGTTCGGGGCCTCCGGCGAGGAAGTTGCGGCACACGAGCTGCCATGCTGACCGGTCGTTCTCCGCCCACGTCGGCCCGCCGTAGATGGCGGCAGAACCCGATCTGGCCAGAGCCCGGTCGAAGGCTGCCAGCATCTCATCGCCTCCGTCCTCCACCTCCACATCGGATCGTTCGGGTTCGCGTTCGTTCAACAGGTCGCCCAGGTTGGGATGCTCATCGATGGCCATCATGATCTCGTCCAGGTCGACTGCGGCGAGGGTTCCGGCGGCGGCGATGCTGCCGGCGGTGAGACGCTGTGCCCATTCGGCTGCTTCACCGCCGATGTAACGCTCCAGGAAGAGCTCCAGGCCGCGGAAGGAAGCCGCCGCGGTTGCCGCCACCTGCGCCTCTGCGGTTATCACCCGGGCGGCGAGCTCACGCACCCGGTTGCGGTAGCCCAACAAGACGCCGGGTTCCATGGCGGCAACGTCGACGCCTGCTGCCACCACCTCGTCGACGGCGGCTATCACCAACGGAGCTTCGATTCGTAGGCGGCGGCGCAACCCGGCGGCGCGCATCACCGGCAGCAGGGCTCTGATCCCGCCGGAGGTCTTCTCCGGGTTGTCGGTCTCTTCGGAGACCACCATCCCGAAGTACTGGCGTTCGATCTCCGCCGCCGCACCCCCAGATATCTTCTCGGCGATGCGACGCAGCAGGCTCAGGTTGAGGGCAGCGCGGCCGCGGAAACGTCCGATCATGGCGTCTGCGGTGTCCATGCCGTCGGGAGCCTGTCCCATGTCGTCGCCCATGACCCGAAAGGCGTCTTCGAGGATCGGGCCGTTGATCGACCACAGCAGCGGTGCCAGCACACCGGGAAGCATCTCCCCAACGCCGGCAGGTGTGTAAGTGGTGCCGGGCAGCGGCTCGGAGTCGAAGGCGTCCCGTGGCGGCTCCGCATCCAGGCCGACTGTGGTTATCCGCCGGGGCTGCACGATGAACAAGCGGCTCCCGTCGTAGGCACACTCGCTGTTCTGCCGACGCTCCAAGGAAGGGG
>CAZIEQ010000106.1:0-6220 GCA_964538725.1 uncultured Acidimicrobiia bacterium
GCCGGTAAAGGGGGCTCGATGCCCCGGCCCGATGTGCCCCACCCCGCCATGGGCTCGTACGCCATCGTCGGGCCTCATCTGCCGATAGCAGCCGGGGCGGCCTGGGCGGCCGCAGAGCGGGGAACGGGGCAAGTTGCGGTGTGTTTCTTCGGGGATGGGACGACCAACATCGGGGCATTCCACGAGACGATGAACCTGGCTTCGGTGTGGCAATTACCGGCGGTGTTCGTGTGTGAGAACAACCTGTACATGGAGTACACCCCCATCTCGGCGGTCACCGCGGTCGAGCACCCTGCTGCCGATCGTGCGCCGGCATACGGACTCGAAGCCATCATCGTCGACGGCAACGATGTCGATGCGGTCTTCGCAGTAGCGCGCGATGCCTTGGACCGTGCCCGCCGAGGCGACGGTCCATCACTCATTGAAGCCAAGACATATCGCCACGGCGGCCATTCCCGAGCGGACCCCGGCAAATACCGGCCTGAAGATGAGGTCGCCACCTGGATGGCGCGGGACCCGATCAGCACCTACCGGGAGCATTTGTTGCAGCACGGAGTCGACCCGCAGAAGCTGGACGGCATCGACGCGGACGCACTGCAGGAGGTGGACGAAGCCACCACGGCAGCCCGGCACGCTCCCCTACCAGATCCGGCATCGCTCACATCGGACTTGTGGGCGGATGGAGGTTCGGCATGGCGCAGCTGACATACCGACAGGCAGTCGCACGGGGTATAGCCCAGGAAATGGAGCGCGATCCCACGGTGGTTCTCATCGGTGAGGATGTTGCCAAAGCGGGAGGAGTGTTCAAGACGACCGAGGGTCTTTACGACCGGTTCGGAGCCCACCGTGTTCGCGATACACCGATCTCCGAAGAAGCGATCGCAGGAATGGTGATGGGTGCTGCCATGAACGGCATGCGGCCCATCGGCGAGCTGATGTTCAGCGACTTCTTCGCAACGTGCTGGGACATCGTCGCCAATCAGATTGCCAAGACACGATATATGACCGGTGGCCAGGTGAGGCTTCCGCTGGTGATCCGCACTGCCAATGGTGGCGGGGCCCGATTCGGGGGTCAACACTCACAGAGCGTCGAGAACTGGGCAATGGCCGTTCCCGGCTTGAAGGTCGTGGCGCCGTCGACGCCTCACGACGTCGTCGGCCTGATGGCAGCAGCGATCAGGGATCCCGACCCTGTCATGTTCTTCGAACACAAGGCCCTGTTTGCCACCAAAGGAGAGGTTCCCGACGGCGAGATCGTCGGAACCCTCGGCTCCGCCCACCTCGCCCTCGAGGGGAAGGATGTGACGATCGTGGGCCTCGCCGCGACCGTTCCAACAGCTCTGCAGGCAGCCGAACAACTGGCTACCGAGGGAGTCTCCGCGGAGGTTCTCGACCTGCGGTCGCTGGTACCGCTCGATGTCGCCGCGATCGCGCGATCGGTTGCCGGGACCGGACTCCTAGTCACGGTCGAAGAGAACCCGCGCCTCTGCGGATGGGGGGCCGAAGTTGCCTCCATCGTCGCCGAGGAGTGTTTCTGGGACCTGGACGGGCCCATCACGAGGGTTACCACACCTCACATCCCGTTGCCGGCTGCCGACGCATTGGAAGATCTAGCCATTCCATCTGCCGATAGGGTCGCCCAGGCAGTACGTATTCAAATGGGTTGAGTGCCGTGCAGAAAAAGGCCGGCCGGATCGAACCGGCGGCCGCAGCAGAGGTATCCGTCCCCGCCGGCGACCGGAGTCTTGCCGGTGTCTTCTCGGCGCCGTCCGCACCGCTGGGCGTTGTCGTCTTCGCTCACGGCAGCGGCAGCAGCCGGCTGAGCCCGCGCAACCGGATGGTGTCCGATGTCCTCAACGGTCACGGGTTCGCCACCCTGCTGTTCGATCTCCTCACGCCCGAGGAAGCTGAGAACCGCGGCAACGTTTTCGACATCGACCTGCTGGCGGACCGCCTCGCCGCTGCTGTGGAGTGGGTAGCAGCCACCTGCGGCAACAACCTGCCCATCGGGCTGTTCGGTGCCAGCACCGGCGCAGCCGCTGCCATGGCGGTGGCCGCCCGACCCCATCCCACGGTGGAAGCGGTCGTCTCCCGGGGAGGACGTCCCGATCTGGCAGGCGCCCACCTGGATGCGGTGACGGCGCCAACTCTGCTGGTCGTGGGTGGCAATGACCGCCATGTTCTGGTCCTCAATCGAGGAGCACTGGAACGAATGCAGGGTCCCGCCGAGCTGGCCGTCGTTCCCGGCGCCGGCCATCTGTTTGCCGAGCAGGGGGCACTCGAAACGGTCGCGGACATGGCGACCGACTGGTTCTGCCGCCATCTGGCCTAGGACCCGGCGGCTGTCATGAGTTGCTCGTAAAAGGCCACCGCGGCCGCCGCCTCCGTGGTACGGATCCTCTCCCCCGCGCCGTGGATCCTGTTCATGTCTCCGGCGGTGACGGTGAAAGGCGCGAAGCGAAAGACGTTGTCGGCAATGGGATGGAAATACCGTGAATCGGTGGCGGCCATCAGTATCCAGGGTGCCGCCGGCGCGCCGGCGAAGGTAGCTCCGATGGTGTTGGCCACCAGCTCATAGGCATCGGAAGTGGGATCGGAGAGCGGCGACGGCTCACCGGTGAAGCCTCCTTCGACGATGCGGATGGCGACGCGATCTCCGACCAGAGACCTGACATGGTCGACGACTCCGGTCGAGCTGTCGCCAGGCATGATCCGGAAGTTGACCACCGCCCGGGCTTCTTTGGGCAGCACGTTGGATTTAACGCCGCCGGCCACCATCGTCACCGCCGCCGTCGTCCGGATCAAGGCGCTGGTGTGCGGACCGGCGGCGAACCGCCTCTTCAGTCGCCCGGCGAAAAGCCGGTGATGCCGCAGGACGGTTGAAGGCGGCCCTGTGGTCAACTCGGCCAGGCGGCCCAGCAGATGCTGCTGCTCGGCCAAACGCGGCGGCATGGGGTTGGTCTCGATCGCCCTGATGGCCTCAGCGAGAACGCCGACGGCGCTCGAAGGCGGGGGCATCGACGAATGGCCCCCCTCCCCCATTGCGGTGATCTCGATGTCCACCGCTCCCTTCTCGCCGATGCCGATGAGTCCCAGCGGTCCGTCGATCATGGGGAACACCCCGGTGGTGACGGCACCTCCTTCGTCGAGCACGAACTCGAGGCGCACCTTGCGTTCGGCCAGGCTGGCGGCGATCACCGCAGCCCCCTCCGACCCGCCTATCTCCTCATCGTGGCCGAATGCCAGATAGATGGTGCATCGTGGGCAGAAGCCCCGACCCAACAGCCGCTCAGCAGCCTCGAAAATGGCGATGAGGCTGCCCTTGTCGTCCAACGTTCCCCGACCCCACAGATACTCGTCGTCGGCCAGCCCGGCGAAAGGCGGCCGTTCCCAGTCGGCAACCGGTTCGATGGGGACGACATCCTGATGAGCCATCAGCAGGATCGGTTTGGTATCGGCTGCTGAGCCGGCCCAGGTGTAGAGGAGGCTGTGCCCACCGATCACCTCCCGTTGCATCCGTTGATGGGTCAGCGGATAGGTGGCACGGAGGAACTCCCGAAAACGGACGAACTCTCCGTAATCGATGGCCGCTCGATCGGAATGCGAAACCGTGGGAATGCGGATGGCCGCCGCCAGATGCTCGATGAAAGATGCCGCCGCGACGTCCAAGCCCACGATGATCAGTCTGGCACTTCCGCTCGGCGCCGCCTTCATGACGCCCCCTTCATATTGACAGTCATCAATGTGTATGACTAGGGTTCACATTGATGAGCATCGATGTGACGTCTGCCGCGGCATGCTGTACCCCTCTCGCCGATGCCCGTCTCACCGAGGGTGAGGCGGCAACGGCGGCTGCCCTGTTCAAGGTGCTCGCAGACCCGGCACGGGTCCGCATCGTCAACGTTCTGGCCACCTCCGGCGGCGCAACTTGTGTCTGTGAGATCACCCCCGAGGTGGGACTGTCCCAACCGACGGTGAGCTTCCACCTCAAGAAGCTCCTCACCGCAGGGATGGTCGAGCGGCAGCAGCGAGGCAAATGGGCGCACTACTCGCTGCGGCCGGGAGCGCTTGCAGAGCTGGCTGCTGTGCTTGACTCGCGAAGGAGCGAAAAATGACGGATATACGTGAGAACGTGCGTACTCATTACGCCGAGGCGGCGGAGAGGGTGTCGGCCCCCCGATGTTGCACAGCGGGGAGCGACGACTCTGCCACGACGTGTGCCATCGACCCCGAAGAGGCCGATCGTTTCGGCCTTTCGCAGTACGGATCCGAGATCGAAACGATCCCCGGCACGGCCGCTGCCGCCAGCCTGGGTTGCGGAAACCCAACCGCCGTAGCCGACCTGCACCGTGGAGAGGTGGTTCTCGATCTCGGCTCGGGAGGGGGCATCGATGTCCTGCTGGCTGCCCAGAGGGTGGGACCGGAGGGGAAGGCCATCGGCCTCGACATGACCGATGAGATGCTGGCGCTCGCCCGCCACAACCAGGCAAAGGCGGGGGTCGACAATGTCGAGTTTCTGCGGGGATACATCGAAGACATTCCGCTGGCGGACGGCTCTGTCGACGTGGTGGTTTCCAACTGTGTCATCAATCTGTCCGTGGACAAGGCAAGAGTGTTTGCCGAGACGTTCCGGGTGCTGCGTCCGGGGGGCCGCGTCGGAGTCACCGACGTCGTAGCCGACGACGGTCTCGATGCAGCGGCGCGCGCCGAGCGCGGCAGCCATGTGGGCTGCATCGCAGGCGCCCTGTCGTTCGGCGAGTATCGACGTGGTCTGGAACAGGCAGGATTCACCGCGATAAGCATCACACCCACCCATCGGGTCACCGACGGTATGCACTCCGCCATCGTGCAGGCGGTGAAACCCGAGTAGCCCGGTCACGCTGCCGACCGCGAGTCCGCTCTCGTAGCACAGCGAAGGCATGCCGGGTGCGCCGTTTGGTGGGATGGCCTATAAAGGTTTGACGTCACCGCGCCGATCTGGCGTACGGTGGGTGTTCACGACTTCGAGGCGATCCTCGGCGCAGCCCGCGAAGGTTCCGAATGGGCCTGGAAGCTCATCTATGCGGATCTGGCCCCTCGACTCCTCGGCTATCTACGGGTCCGCGGCGCCCGCGATGCGGAGAACCTGGTGGGGGAGGTCTTCGTGCAACTGGCCCGCAACCTGGCCGGTTTCCGCGGGGACGAGTCCGGATTCCGATCCTGGGTGTTCATCATTGCCCATCATCGACTCCTCAACGAGCGCCGAAAGGTGAACCGCCGGCCTGAGGTCCTGGTAGCACCAGCAGACACTCCCGAACCCGTGGCCTCTCCCAGCGCTGAAGACATTGCCCTGGAGAACATCGCCGGAGAGCGGGCGCTGGCGATGCTGGAGCGGTTGACCCCCGAGCAGCGGTCCGTGCTCGGGCTGAGGCTCGTGGGGGGATTCACCGTCGAGGACACCGCCCGGGTGCTGGAGCGGACTCCAGGAGCAGTCAAACAGCTGCAACGAAGGGCACTGGCGGCGTTGCGCCGCCAGATCGAACAGGGAGCCGTAACCCTATGAGCGTCTCCGGGGGTAACCGGGGTGAGATGGGCAGTGACCGACTCACAGACGCCGAGATCGAAGCGATCCTCTCCGGCTCGCTGGATGTGGACCCCGCGCTGGGGGCTACGTTGTCGGAGCTTGCGGCTTTCGCCGTAGAGACCCCCGATCCCGCCGTGGCATCCCGTCACATTGCAGAGGCCGTCGGTGCTGCCCGCCTCGTTGCCCGAGCCGCGTCATCGCAGCCGACGCCGCGGCACTCCAAGCCCCCCAGGAGGCGCAGAATGATAAGTTGGATCACAACCACGCTCGCCGGCAAGATTCTCGCCGGGTCTGTGGCGTTCGCCGCGACCGGCGGCACGCTGGCAGCCACCGGGCATCTGCCCGAACCGGTCCAGGAGGTCGTGTCCGACGTCGCCGACAGTGTCGGAATCGACATTCCCCATCCCGGCGACGAGGCAGCCGCTGATGAGAGCACCGCCGACAACTCTCCGGACAACGCGGTTTCAGACGAGATCGGCGACTCTGTCGATGTCGTGACCGATGAGGCGGCCGATGATCCGGCAGTCGACGTCGCCGAGGACCCCGACAGTGACGAACCGGCCGCCGACGACGAACTGGCCGACAACGACTCCGACCAGACAGACGACGAACTGGCCGACAACGACTCCGACCAGACAGACGACGAACTGGCCGACA
>CAZIEQ010000106.1:6320-7976 GCA_964538725.1 uncultured Acidimicrobiia bacterium
ACGACAACGACCAGACAGACGACGAACTGGCCGACAACGACAACGAGCAGACAGACGGGCAGCCCGAGAACGACAGCCCGGCGCCGGTCGACCCGCAGGTCTGAGCCCCCGGGTCGGGAACCCTCCCTCCCGACCCAGCTCTGCCACAGGCTGCGACCCGATCCCATCCTCCTCCGGGGTCGGGTCGAAGCTCGCCTGTAAGAAACGCGCCGGGTCTCCCCGGTATGCTCTCCACCGCCCTAAGACGAGAGCGAAGGGATGATCATGCAGAGACGTACGAGGTTCAGATACCTGACCGTGATACTGGCGTTTGCCCTGGTGCTGACCGCGTGTGGGGATGACGACGCGACCGACACAACGGCTTCGACGGCGCCGGCAGCGACCGCGGCGACAACGACCACTACCCCGGTCAACACCGAGCCCATCAAGATCGGCATGCTCACATCGCTGACGGCCACATTCACACCGTGGGGCATCCAAGTCCGTGATGGCATGCGCCTCGCCCGCGACGAGATCAACGCCGCCGGCGGAGTCGATGGCCGCATGGTGGAATTGGTGGAGATCGACGATCAGTCCAACGCCGAAGCCGGTGTCAGCGGCATCGAAAGGCTCATCGAAGACGGCGTCGTCGCCGTCGGCGGAACCATCTCCAGCGACGTCGGTCTGGCAACTGCCCGCGTCGCCGAAGAGCTGAAGACGCCTCTCTTCCTCGTGATGGCCGGATCGGGCGCCATCCTCACCCAAGAGAGCCGGTACACGTTCCGCACCTGCCTGCCTTCGGCACCCATGATCGCGGGGCCCATCGCCCAGTACGCCCAGGCCGAAGGACTTTCCAAGGTCGGCGCGATCATCGCCGATTACGCATGGGGTCAAGCCATCAAGAGCGCCCTTGAAACCGAGTTCGCCGCGTACCCCGACATCGATGTCCAGATCGAGGTTGCGCCCATCAGTGAGAAGGACTTCACGACCTATCTCAGGAGTTTGGACGATTTCGGCCCGCAGATGATCGTCGCCACCGGGCATCCACCCGGCGCCGGCGCGATCACGGTGCAGTCGGCCGACCTGGGCCTCGACGTGCCGATCACCGGCGCGTGGACACCGCTGTCGCTGATCATGGGAGGAGTCGCCGACGCCGCCGTTGGCAGGTATGCCGACTTCGGTTGCGCCGACTACTTCTCCGACAGCTACCAGGAGCTGGCACGCCGCTATCTGGCATCGTCGGACAACGTGTTCATGGAATCGCCCGCGGTTGCCGGTTACGGCCTCGTCAACATCGTGGCTGATGCCGTTTCTGCTGTCGGTGACGATCCGGGGGCGATCGCCGAGTATCTGCACGGCCAGAAGTACGACCTGCCGGGTTACTCGTTCCAGGTGAGCTGGACCCCGTGGGGAGAGCTGGCCGCAGCACAGCCGCTGTTCTCCATCATCAGTGCGAACACTCCGCCTGAAGGTGTGAATGAGGGAGGAGACTGGTATCCGGAGCAGCTGATCCTGTCCGACCCTCTCGAACCGTTCGTGCCGTAACCAGCAATACATGGCCATCCTCGAGCTAAGCGGCGTCGAGAAGAACTTCGGCGGTCTGCCGGCTCTGGGTGGAGTGACATTCGGGGTCGACGAGGGCGACCAGTTGGGGCACTCCGTGGTCACCGGAGACAC
>CAZIEQ010000107.1:0-7974 GCA_964538725.1 uncultured Acidimicrobiia bacterium
ACATGTGGCTCGGCGGCAGCACCCGGCCCCACCACGACATCGACGTCGGGGTGCTGCGCCGCGACCAGTTGGCTGTGCAGCGGCACCTTGCCGGGTGGGAGCTGGTGGCCGCCGACCCGCCGGGGCGGCTGCGCACATGGGAGGAGGGAGAACGGCTCCCCGTCGGGGTGCACGACGTCTGGTGCCGGCGCTCCGCGGGTGAGCCGCGGGCGATGCAGATCATGCTCAACGAGTCTCGCGGACCGCTGTGGGTGTATCGCCGCCACCGTGAGGTGACGGTGGACTTTGCCGAGCTTGTCCTCCGCGACCCCGATGGGATCCCTTTCATGGCGCCGCAGGTGCAGCTGCTGTTCAAGGCGAAACATCATCGCCGCCACGACGACGCCGACTTGGAGGCTGTGCTTGGCCGCCTCGATGAGATGCGGCTGGCATGGCTGGCCGGCATGCTCGCCCGTCTCCACCCCGACCATCCTTGGACCGTCCGCCTGACACGGTGACCGTCTGCGGCGGCCCCTTACTGGAAGGTGACGATGGCTTCGATCTCGACGGGAATGTTCATCGGCAGTGAAGCCACTCCGACGGCGGAGCGGGCATGCCTCCCGGCGTCGGCGAACACCTCGGCCAGCAGGTCGGAGCAGCCGTTGATCACCGCCGGATGCTCGGTGAAGTCTGGGGTGCAGTTCACCATGCCGAACAGCTTGACAACGCTCGTCACCTTGTCGAGAGATCCCAGATGGTGACGCAGCGTCGCCAGCAGCCCGAGCCCGGTAGCGCGGGCGGCGTCGCAGGCTTCCTCCAAGTCGAGGTCGACGCCCACCTTTCCAGCCAGCCACGACCCGTCGGGCAGCATCGGCCCGTGACCCGACGTGTATGCGGTGTCGCCTGCGGTGGAGAAGGTGACGTAGGAGGCGATCGGCTGGGGGGCGTCGGGAAGCACCAGCCCCAGCTCGGCGAGTCTCTCTTCTGCGGACATTTCTCAGCCTCCGTGTTGTGGGCGCTGGCCGTGGCCGATGCTACGGAGCCGCAGAAGGCGCCGCCGCTCAGCCGCTGAGACCCAGGTACTCCAAGAAGGCATCGTTGTTGGGTTCCCTGCCGAGGAAAGCCCGCAGATGCTCGATGGCGTCGCGGCTGCCGCCGGGAGCCAGCACCTGGTCGCGGTAGCGGCTGCCCACGTCGGGGCTGAGCACGCCCTCGGCTTCGAAGACGCTGAACATGTCGTCGCCGTATACCTTGGACCACATATAGCCGTAGTAGCCGGCGTCGTAGCCTCCCATGATGTGGCCGAACCCCGCAGGCATGAAGGTGCCTTCGGGAAAGGGGAGCCCGGTCACCTCCCAGGCGCTGCGGTAGAGGGCATCCAAGTCGAGGCTGCCGTTGGCGGTGTGCATCCCCAGGTCCAAGAGGCCGTAGAAGAACTGGCGCAGCGTCTTCACGCCGATGTTGAGGTCGCGGGCGGCGACGAGGCGGTCGACCATGACTGCGGGGATCGGCTCTCCGGAGTCGTAGTGGCCGGCGAAACGCTGCAGCACCTCGGCCTTCCAACACCAGTGCTCCATGATCTGGGAGGGGGCCTCTACGAAGTCCCATTCCACGTTGGCGCCGCTGAACAGGGCATAGCGGGCCGTGGTGAGACACATGTGGAGCACATGGCCGAACTCGTGGAACAGCGTCGTCACTTCGTCGTGTTTCAGCAGCGACGGCCGGGTGGCCGACGGCGGGGTGAAGTTGGCGACGATGGCAGCCACCGGCCGGGTCCATTCGCCGGCGGAGTCGCCGCGCCCGTGTACCAGATCCCAGGCGGCGGCATGGCCGAACTTGCCTTGGCGGGGAAACAGGTCGGCGTAGAAGACTGCCAGCGGGTTTCCGCTATTCCGGTCGCGTATCTCATACACCCGCACTTCGGGATGCCAGGTGGCGACGTCGTCGAGGCGGTGGTAGCTGAGGCCGAATACCTCACCGGTGATGTCGAACATGCCGGAAAACACCTGCTCCAAGGGGAAGTAGGCGGCTACTTCCTCGGCGTCGATGCCGTAGTCGGTGACCCGCTGGCGGTTGTCGTAGAACGACCAGTCCCACGACTCGAGGCGTTCGGCACCGTCGGCTTCGGCGAGGTCGGTGAGTTCCCGCAGCTCGCCTTTGGCCTTGTCGGTGACCCGGGGCACCAGGTCTGCATACATCTTGTCGACCGACTCCGGGTCGGCCATCTTCGGCTCCATGGCGTAATGCGCCCACGTCGGGTGGCCCAGCAGCTCGGCCATGCCCCCCCGCAGGGCGACGGCTTCGGCCAGCAGTGGGCGGTTGGCGTCCACCGCCTGGTTGTAGAACTTGGTCTGCAGCTCCTGGCGCAGGTCGCGCCGCTCCGCCTGTTGCATGAAAGGGAAGTACTGGGGATAGTCGAGCGTCACCCGCAGCGTCCCATCGCGGCTTCCCTGGTCGAGGCGGTCCATGAGACCTTCGCTGAGCCCCGCCAGGTCCTGGGGAGTGGCTTCGATACCGTCTTCATAGGCGTCGATGTTCTTTTGGAACTCGACTTCCAATTCGACGAGGCGGGCACGCATTTCGGTCAGCCGATTCCGTGCGGCGGCCTCGAGCTCATGGCCGGCGCGGCGGAAATCACGCAGCCAGAAGTCGAGGAGGCGACGCTGGGCAGGGTCCACGTCGGGCCCGGCGGCTGCGAAGTCGCGTACCGCCTCATACAGGTCACGCCGCGACACCAGGTCGACGCGCCATTTGGAGATGGTCTCCTCGGCAGTGGCTCCGGCGGCGCGCACCTCCTCGTCGGGGTGAACCCTTGCCATGAAGGCACCTTGACCGTAGGTGACTGTGAGTAGCGCGGTGACATCATCCAGCGGCTGCAGAATCGCCGCAGGCGTGCTCTCGGTGGCAGCGACTATGGATTCCACAATGTCGTTGGCGGCCGCGAGCCCGGCGGCGGTCACGTCGGCGACGCTCTTCGCGGTGACCTGCGAGTAGTCGTAATGCATGCCGGCGCAGGCTAGCCCCCGCCTTTCAGTCGGCTGCCGGGGCGAGGACAACATGCAGCGGACGGTGGTCGGAGCCGAGGCGGGGGCCGGTGTAACGCTCGGCAGCGACCAGGTCGGCCGATATGAGGGCGTGGTCGATGGGGACCAGCAGCAGCCAGTTGTTGGCGGGCCATGTGGGCTGCAGACCGTATCCCCGCATCGAGTTGGTGAGGTCTCCGTCGTCGACGAGGGAACGAAAGGCGTGCGACCACGGGGTTGCATTTAGATCGCCGATGACGGCTGTGGGCCCGGTCTGAACAGCCGCCCACTCTGCGGCGTCGGCGAGGGCGGCGTCACGGGCCGCAGCCCGGCTGGGACTGATGGGCGACGGGGGATGGATGGCGAGGATGGCAAGCTCATCTCCGCCAAAAGGGAGGCGCACCTCCACCGCCGACTCCGGGCCCATGCGGCGTGGGGCCACGGTGACGCCTTGAGCAGTGAGCACCGTGATGCCGAAGACGCGGTCGGCGGGGCGGGTGGTGAAGATCTCATATGGCAACCCGGCCCGCAACGCGGCACGTTCCCAGTCGATGCTGGACTCGAGGATGAAGATCACATCCGCCCCGGACTCGGCGAAGTAATCCATGACGGCCTGCTTGTTCGGGTTGGACGTCTGCACGTTGAAGCTCAACACGTGAAGGCGCGGACCTGGGGCGGCTTCCCGCCCGCTTTCGAAGGCAAGCGGCAGCACGACGATGCCGTTGAGGAGGGCGGCGACGGCGGCCACCGCCACCACCCGGCGGTCGAACGCCGCCCCCGATGCACCCACAACGACGGCGAGGACGAGAAGCTGGACCCGGAAGTTGGCTGCGATGTCGAACAGCCACCACCAGGCGCCGAGGAAACCCACCACGGTGGCGACGGCCACCACACCCACCGTCGCCAGGGCGGCGGCGCGCAGTGCCGAGATGAGGCCGGCGGGGAGTGGCACCGGGCGAGTGTAGGAAGCGGTCTGTAGACTCCCGGTGATGATCCCTCGGCGGCGCCAGTCGCTGAAACTCCTGGCGGTTCCGTCATGCTGTATCCGGGGAGTCGAGGGGAACAGCCGGGCTGGCGCCGGCGGCGGCCTACGCTCCGGCGGTTGAACGACTTCCTGCAGCGTTGGCTGCCCATCCCCGCCTCCTATTGGGAACGGTTCCGCCGCGCCGATCCGAGCCTGATGGCGGCCGCCATCGCCTTCCTCGCCTTCGTTTCGCTGGTGCCGGCGTCGGCGGCGTTCCTGACCGCCGCCTCCTTCTTCGGCCGCGACGCTGAAGCTCTCGCCGACACCAGGCAAACCCTCAACGAGTTCCTTCCCGCCGAGGTCGCCGATTTCGTCGGCGACCTGCTGCAGAGCACCGCCAAGGCCGTCTCCGGGCAGCGCGGTCTGGTCATCGTGGTGTCACTGGTGCTGGCGCTGTGGTTCGGATCCCGGGGCACTTACGCCCTGATGCGGGCACTGCGCCGCATCGAAGACCTCGAGGAGCACCGTCCCATCTGGACGGTACGTGGGGTGGCGATCATTCTGACGGTGAGCGGCGGTGTCACTCTGGCGCTGGTCATCGCCGCACTGGTGGCAGGCGACCGGGCCGCCGCGTTTTTCGCCGACCTGACCGGCGTCGCCGCAGTGGAGACGGTGTGGAGCTGGCTGCACATCCCGGTGGCGGTGGCCGGGCTCTACGTGTCGTTGGCCCTCATCTACATGTGGGGGCCGCCGCGGCCTTTCACCGGGTGGTGGCTGGCCGCCGCGGTGTCCACAGTGGCACTGGCATTCACCTCAGCCATCTTCGGCTGGTACGTGTCCAACTTCGGCCTCGGCAGCAGTTTCGGGGTGCTGGGAACGGTCGCCGTGGTGCTCATCTGGCTGTACATGGGAGCGCTGGTGCTGCTGTTCTCCGCAGCCGCCGCCGGTTTCGGATGGAAGGAGTTTGCCAACAAGGGCTGACGGTTTCCGGGCACCGGTAGGGTGGCTCGGTGGCTGAAGGTCTGCGGTCGGGAGAGATAGGAACCGGCCTCCGTCTTCTCGCCGGGACTCTGCTGCGCTACCGCCGCGCGTCTGCGTTGAGCATCGGCTCCGCCTTGATGTGGATGGCGCTGGTGGTCGCCATCCCCTACCTGGTGAAGGAGGTGATCGACCGGGCAATCCAGGGCGCAGACCGCAGTCTGCTGTGGCCCCTCACCGGCCTGGTGGTGGCGGCAGGAGCGGTCAAAGCCATTGGTATCGGCGGCCGCCGCCTGTTCGCCTTCGTCCTCTCCTACAGGGCGGAGATGGATCTGCGCAACAGCCTCTTTGCCCACGTGCAGCGCCTCACATTCACCTTCCACGACCGCACCTCCACCGGCCAGCTGATGGCGCGGGCATCTACCGACCTTTCTCAGGTGCGCCTCATCTTCGCCATGCTGCCGATCACCGCAGCCAACATCGCCATGTTCCTCCTCGTCGTCACCGTCCTACTGCTGATCGACCCGGTCCTGGGGGCGGCGGCTTCGCTTACCGTGCCCGCCCTGCTGGTAGCGGCCAACCGCTACGCCTCTCGGGTTCTGGCCACGTCGTTCCAGGTGCAGCAGCGGCTCGGGGAGCTTGGCGAAACGGTCGAGGAAGGTGTCGCCGGTATCCGCGTCGTCAAGGGATACGGCCAGGAGGAGGAGGAGACACGGCGGCTGGCACATCGGGCGGAGCGCATCTTCCGCAAGACCGTCGAATTGGCGCGGGTGCGTTCGGTGTTCGTCCCCATCTTCGAGCTGATCCCCTCCCTGGGCACCGTCATAGTGCTGTGGCTGGGGGGTTCCCGTGTCATCGACGGCCGTTTGACGCTGGGGGAGTTCGTCGCCTTCACCCAGTATCTGGCGGTTCTCATCTTCCCGCTGCGCATAACCGGATGGTTCTTCGCCGAGCTTCCCCGCTCCGCGGCAGCCGCCACCCGCGTCCAGGAGCTGATCGACACCGAGTCGGCCATCACCGACCCGCCGCAGCCGGTCGTGTTTCCCCAAGGTCCCGGCGAGGTGGTGTTCGAAGGCGTCGACTTCGCCTATCCCGACGGCCCCAACGTGCTGCAGGGGCTCGACCTGGTGATTCCCGGCGGCCAGTCCGTAGCCGTCATGGGACGGACAGCGGCGGGGAAGACAACCGTCGGTTTTCTCATACCCCGCTTCCACGATCCCGACCGGGGCCGGGTCCTCCTCGACGGCGTCGACGTGCGCCGGGTGCGGGTGTCTGAGCTGCGCAGCCGGGTGTCCCTCGTCTTCGAAGACACCTTCCTGTTCTCCTCGTCGATCCGGGACAACATCGCCTTCGGCAACCCGACGGCCACCGACGCCGAAGTTGTGGAGGCCGCCCACATGGCGCATGCCGACGGGTTCATCTCCGAGCTGCCTTCGGGGTATGCCACCGTCGTCGGGGAACGGGGCTATTCGCTTTCGGGCGGCCAGCGGCAGCGCATCGCCCTGGCACGGGCGGTGCTGCGCAACCCCAGAGTGCTGATACTCGACGACGCCATGAGCTCGGTGGATGCCGTCGTCGAAGCCGAGATCCAACAGGCCTTGGAACGGGTGATGGCGGGCCGGACGACGATCATCATCGCCCACCGGGCATCCACTCTGGCACTCGCCGAGCGTGTCGTGCTCATCGACGAAGGCCGGGTGGTTGCCACCGGCACCCATGACGAGCTGATAGAAGCCTCCGCGCGCTACCGGGACCTGCTGGTCGCCGGGGAGACGGCGGGAGGCGACGGATGAGATACGCCCGCTACGCCGGTGACGACCACGTCGACCGTCCCGGGGCGGTGCTGGCCCGAGCCATCCGTTTCGGCGGCTTCCTGAAGTGGCCCGCGCTGGGAGCGTTTGCCGCCACCATCCTCGCCACCACTGCCCGCCTCCTCGGCCCGCTTGCGGTGCGTTTCGGCATCGACGACGGCATCGCCGCCGGCGACAAGGGGTTCATCACCCGGGCCGCCCTTGCCTTCATAGGTCTGCTGGTTGTGCAGTACACGGCGCAGCGGGTCGCCTCCTATGCGGTCGCCTGGCTGGGGGAGCGCTACCTGCGGGAGCTGAGGGTGTGGATCTACCGCCATCTGATGAACCTCGACATGGCTTTTTTCGACCGGTCCAAAGCTGGGGTGCTGGTGAGCCGCATGACCACCGACATGGAGGCCATCAGCCAGTTCGCCAATGAAGGTGCGGTGCTGCTGGTGACCAACGTGCTCACCGTCGTTGGGGTGGCGGTGGCGATGCTTTTCGTCGACGTGCAGCTGGCGCTGGCGGTGTTCGCAGTGATCCCGGTGCTGGTAGTGGCGTCGGCTGTGTTTCGCCGCTACGCCGAGCGCGCCTACCGGGAGGTACGGGAGCAGATCGGCCGGGTCCTCGCCAGCCTGCAGGAGGGCATCAGCGGGGTGCGGGTGGTGCAGGCGTTCACCCAGGAGGCGTCCCAGGCGGCCGCCTTCGGGCGTGTCAACGAAGACCATTACCGGGCCAACATGCGGGCGGCGCGCGCCATTGCCTGGTATTTCCCCAGCGTCGACCTCATGCGCACGGTGGGCACCGCGCTTGTCCTGATCGTCGGCGGCACCCGGGTCCTCGACGGCAACCTCACCTTCGGGTCGCTGGTGGTTTTCCTCATGTACCTCGACTGGTTCTTCGAGCCGATCGTCAGCCTGTCCAACATCTACAACCTTCTCCAGTCGGCGCTGGCAGGCTTCGACAAGCTGTTCGGCCTCAAAGACACCCAGCCTGCAGTGGGGGAGAAGCCGGGCGCTTACGACGTGCATCGGCCGGTGCGGGGGGAGGTGCGTTTCGACGGGGTCAGCTTCGGGTACGGCGACGACCCGGTGGTGCGCGACATCGACCTGACGGTCCCCGCCGGGTGGCGGCTGGCGGTGGTGGGGGAGACCGGCGCCGGCAAGTCGACGCTGGCCAAGCTGGCGCTCCGCGTCTACGACCCGAGCGACAGACGGCGGCGTCTCGCGCGAGGATCGGC
>CAZIEQ010000108.1:0-7867 GCA_964538725.1 uncultured Acidimicrobiia bacterium
GCCGCCGCCACATCGGCCGCGCTGACCCCGCGCTCGTTGGCGGCGGCGATGATCTTGTCCTCCACATCGGTCACGTTGACGACCATCGTCACCAGGTAGCCCTTCCACTCCAGATAGCGGCGGATCACATCGAAGGCCACCGCCGACCTGCCGTGGCCCACATGCGGGCCGGATTGAACCGTCGGGCCACACAGGTAGATCCCGATGCGGCCTTCCCGCACCGGGGTCAGCGGCCGGCGTACGCGACCCAGCGTGTTGAACACCTCCACGGCGCGGCGATGGTACCGACCGACGGAGCGAGGCACCGCACCCCCGAAGGGCGGCACCGGTGCACAATGCATGCCATGATGACGCTACGCCTCCCCAACCGCCCTGCGGTCCTCGCCCACCGCGGATCCGGCAAGCCGGAGAATTCACTAGCAGCCTTCCGCCGTGCCCTCGCGGCAGGAGCCGATGGTGTCGAACTGGACGTCCGCTCCACAGCCGACGGTGCCCTCGTCCTCTCCCACGACGCATCGCTGCCCGGCGGTGCGCTCATCGGCGAGTCAACAACCACCGGATCGGAGGCCGTTGCATCCCTCACCCGGCTCGAGGAGGCACTGCAAGCATGCCGGGGAGCATGGCTCGACGTCGAGGTGAAACATGACCCGGCCACCGACCCGTCCCGGCTCAACGCCCGCCGCACCGCAAAACTGCTGCAGCATCACCGCCATCGGGTGCTCGTGACCTCGTTCGACCCCGATTCGATCGGTTTCGCGCTCCGGGCCGGGCTGCCCGCCGGGCTGCTGGCTGAAACCGGCGAGGCACAAGCGGCCACCATCGCCCGTGCTCGCGACCTCGGCTGCATCGCGGTGCTACCCCACGTCTCCATGGTCGAACCCGGAGCCGTGCCCAAAGGCCTGTGGGTGATCGCATGGACGGTCAACGAAGTGGCCGACCTGGAGCGGCTGCGTCCATTGACGGCCGTCATCACCGACCGGGTCGACACGGCCGTCACGACATACGGGCAGTGACCACCACCGCCGCCGCGATGCCTTCGTCCCGGCCCAGGAAGCCGAGGCCGTCGGTGGTGGTTGCTTTCACCGACACTGCATCGATGGCGACGCCGAGCACCGCTGCAATGCGTGTACGGATCTCCCCCCGGTAGGGGGCCACCAGCATCGTCTGTGCGATCACGGTGACATCGACGAACAGTGGCTCGAGCCCGGCGGCGCGGCAGTCTGCAGCGACCTCTTCCAGCATGAGCATCGAGTCCGCATCCTGTGACTCGGCGGCGTCGGAGGGGTAACGCTCCCCGAGGTCGCCTTTAGCGGAGACTCCCAGCATGGCATCGGCCACCGCATGAGCGACGACATCGCCGTCGGAGGTAGCGGCCACGCCCCTTGCGGCGTCCACCACCACTCCGGCAAGGAGCACCCTTCCGTCGTCGACGAGGCGGTGGACGTCGAACCCCCAG
Source organism: uncultured Acidimicrobiia bacterium (assembly GCA_964538725.1). Taxonomy (GTDB): domain Bacteria; phylum Actinomycetota; class Acidimicrobiia; order Spongiisociales; family JAOTWH01; genus CAZIEQ01. The sequence continues at coordinate 1,457 of CAZIEQ010000108.1, forward strand.
CCGACCCTCATCGCAGGGCCTCGGCGATGGCGAGATCGGCCGCATATGTGATCTTGAGGTTTGCCGCTTCTCCCGGAATGACCGCCACTTCGTGGCCGAGCGCCTCCACCATCTGGGCGTCGTCGGTGACAGCACCGTCGGCAGTGGCATGGGCACGGCGGAGAACTGCGGTGTCGAAGCCCTGGGGCGTCTGCACCGACATGATCCCCACCCGGTCGACGGTGCCCTCGACCAAGCCTTCATCGGATACCCGTTTCAGCGTGTCCCGAACCGCTATGGCGGGAACCACAGCGGCCACGTCGCCGACCTGCAGGCGTTCAACGACGCTGGACGCAAGTAGCGACGACGCCAGCGGCCGGGCTGCGTCGTGAACAAGCACGAACCCGACCCCGGTGGGCACCTCGGCGAGGCCCTTTGCAACCGACTCGCTTCGGGTGGCGCCTCCAAGAATCCCACCGGGGACGGGACCGACGACGATCACCCGGTCGGCACCCGCGGTGAGGAGACAGTCACGGGCCCATTGCCACAGCGGGCGGCCTCCGAGTTCCACTGCCGCTTTGGCCCGTCCGAAACGCAGACCTCCTCCGGCGGCGACCACGACCCCCCAGAAACTCATCGACCGTCATCCTCCCGGCAGCGAGCCGATCAACCGTCACGAAAGAGGTCTGGCGAACACCAATCGACCGACTGCTGTGCGCAGCGAGTTCCCGATTTCCACGTCCACGGTCTCGCCCACGAGTTCGGCTCCGCCATCCACGACAACCATCGTGCCGTCGTCGAGGAACCCGACGCCTTGACCGGCCTCGCTTCCCCGGCGTTCCACGGCAACCCGGAGCCTATCGCCCGTCACCCACACCGGGCGCAGCGACTCACCCAGAGCATGAGGGTTGAGGACTCGTACGCCGCGAATTCCGGCGGCCTTCGCGAGGTTGTGATCCGTCGTGACCAAGGTCGCCGCTTCGGCGATACACAGCGCGACCAGTTTGGCGTCCACACCATCGTGGCCGGGATAGGTCCGGTCATCGATGACCACGCTGCACCCTGCCACATCGCGGAGAGCATCGAGGACGTCCAGTCCGCGGCGGCCTCTTCGCCGGCGTGACTTGTCTCCCGAGTCGGCGATGCCCTGCAGCTCATCGATCACGAACTCGGGAACGACCAGGCGGCCCGAGATGAGACCGGCACGGGACAACTCCAACACGCGGCCGTCGATGGCGGCCGAGGAGTCGATGAGGTGGCCGCCTTCGGATTCTGGCGCCGTCACCCAGGCGTGGTCCCGGGCGCGCAGGCCAACCGCCGCCAGTAGATCGTGTGCGCGGCAGGCAAATACCCGACCCCCCAACGAACCGGTAACGAGCACGACCAGACCGGCGAGGGGCCAACCCACCGCGACAGGCAGCAAGACGATGGCGGGCAACGCTGCAACGCCCCCGATGAACACACCGAGAGCGAAACCGACGGTTCCGGCGAACAGCTCCGGTCCGGAGGCGCCCCGCAGACGGTCGGGTGCCGACCGCAGCAGGCGATCGAGGAGCCGGCCGGCCATCCCGCCGGCGACGTATCCGACACCGGCACCCAGCATGGCGCCGGCGGTGGTCGCCACGTCTTCGGAAAAGTCACCCATCCAGTTGCGCCCGGCAACGTAGCCGGTTGCCGTCAAGGCAAGGGTGAAGAGCAGTCTGACCAACTCTGTGAATATCGGGGCTGTGGCTGAGGTTCGGTGCATGGGTTCCGATGGCCGGCGTCAGCATGGTTATCGGCGGTGGCAGGCACTTCCATGAACCGTTCGTGCCCGCGGCGACACCGATCCGGTCGTCGACGTCAAGGCTCGTCGACGGGATGGGCGGCATCGAGGAGCCGGTCGAAGTAGCGGCGCAGATGCCGCGCCCGGGCCGAGCCGACGCCCTCCACCTGATCCAACTCGGCCACCGGTGCATGCAGCATCGTCGAAAAATCGGTGAAGTGGCCGATGAGCGAGTCGACCACCGACTCGGGCAGCCTGGGAATACGAGACAGCAGCCGGCGTCCGGCTGTGCGCACACTGCGGTCCAGGCTCCCCATGCTGAGGGCGCTGGCCACCCTCTGCGGATCCGAAAGCGCAGGTGTGGGTACGGATCCCAGATTGGCGAACAGCTCGCCGGGATCTGTATCTGCCAACACGTAGTCTGCGTACACGGCCAGCGCGGTGGTATCGACGCCGGCAATCAGATCACCCACCTGCAGGCGTATGAGGCCACCCTCTTCCCCCATCTCTACGGCGAGACGTTCCAGATCGGTACCGATCCGTCGCACCAGCTCGACCCTCTGCAGCGTGACGACCACGTCGCGCACCGTCGCCAGGTCGGCCGCCTCGGCGGCCGTCAGATCGGCCTCAGCGTCGGCCAGACGGCGGCGGAACCGCTCCAGGGAATGCATGGTCTGATTGGCCAGATCCAACACTGCATGCGGGTTCTGCAGCTCGTAGCGCCCAACGGCGGTGAACACTGTGGCCACCCGCCGGTTCTCGCTTATCGACACAACCGGTCTTCCCGTCTGGCGAGCAACCCTCTCCGCGGTGCGGTGCCTGGTACCCGTCTCGTCGGTCGGTATCGAAGGGTCGGGTATCAGGTGGACATTTGCTTTCAGGATGTGGGAGGCGTCGCCGTCGAGAACGACGGCACCGTCGGTCTTGGCCAGCTCGGCCATCCGTTGCGGGGTGAAGGTTGCACCGGCAAGGGAGAAGCCCCCGGAGCACACGGCGTCGACGTCGCGTCCCGAGCCGACCACGATGAGTGCACCGGTTCCCTGCTGAATGATCCGCTCGATCGCCTCCCGCAGCGGCGTGCCGGGGGCGAAACGCTGCCGGGTGGTGAGGGCACTTTCGGCTTCGGCCATAGGCGGCGAGGCTACCAGCCGCCCCCGGAGACCCTCAGGACACCAGCCGGACGATGCGGATGAGGGTGCCCAGCGACGATTCCCGGCCTCCCTGTGGGGCCACCACCTCGTCGAAACCGAGCCGGGCAGCTTCGCGTCGCCTTCGCCTGGCATGGGCAACCGGTCGCACCTCGCCGGTGAGGCTCACCTCCCCGAAAGCGGCAACCGCACCCAGCGGGATGCCGGTGAGTGACGAAGCGACCGCCAGCGCCACAGCCAAGTCGGCGGCAGGTTCCCTGATCCGCAAGCCCCCGACAACGCCCACATACACGTCGTGCCCCTGCGTTGTGAGACCGCCGTGGCGGGCCAGGACCGCCAGAATCTGATCCACCCTGGCAGCGTCCAGGCCTTGAACGCTGCGGCGTACATGGCTCCCTGCCGGAGGCGTCACCAGCGCCTGGACTTCGACAAGCACCGGACGCCTTCCATGAATTGCGGGGTAGACGACCGTGCCCGCAGCGCCAGCGCTGCGTTGGGAGACCAACAGCCGTGACGGATCGAGAACCGGCTCCAACCCGCCCCCGGTCATCTCCAAGATCCCCACTCGATGGGATTCGCCGAAGCGGTTCTTGAGACAGCGCAGCAACCGTAGGCCGGCCTCGTCGTCACCCTCGAGGTAGAGGACGACATCCACCATGTGTTCCAGCAGCTTGGGACCCGCTATCGAACCGTCCTTGGTGACATGGCCGACGAGGATCACAGCACATCCCGTCGACTTGGCGAATCGGAGCAGGCGGGAGGCGCATTCCCTCACCTGAGCCGCCCCCCCGGCGGCAGATCCCAGGTCGGCGGCGACCACGGTCTGGATGGAATCGACGATCAACAGATCGGCCTGCAGGCTGTGGGCCGCCGCCACCACCGCGTCCACGTCACCCGCGTCGAGGATATCGATCCGACCCGAACCGCCAACGCCGAGGCGGCGGGCCCGCAACGCCACCTGAGCAACCGACTCTTCAGCGCTGGCAACGACTACCCCGGTCGGGTGTTGCGCCACTCCCGCGGCCACCTGCAGCAGCAACGTTGATTTGCCAACTCCCGGCTCACCACCCACCACCACTGCCGAGCCGGGAACCAGTCCGCCGCCGAGCACCCGATCCACCTCCTCCAAACCGGTGGCGATGCTTCCCGGCTCGGTGCGGCAGGCTTCGTCGAGAGCCACCGCAACCGCCGTGCGCTCCCGCCGGCCGGAGGGAACATCGGATTGCTCGACGAGGCCGGCACCGGCCCGGCACTGAGGACAGAACCCCATCCATTTGCCGGTGACGTACCCACATCCCCTGCAGGAGTAGCTCACTGAGGCAAGGTACCGTCTGCGTGCGACAGATTGCGCTCAACCGATCCGAGCGTGCCACCACGACCCAATGATGGGCGGGCGTCGGAATCTGCCGCCGCCCGGTCGGCACGCGAACCACCCGTGTAGGGCCATCGGCAGGTATCGTGGTCAATGTCCCCGGCATGGATAGCTTGCCGACACAATCCGGCGCCGGTTACATTCCACAGCGGAGTGCGCGAAAAAGCAGCCTGAGGACGGGAACACGTGGACGACAACAACCTCGAACCGTTCGACGACCTTTTTGAGCCGTTCCAACTCGACGACAACGCCCCGCGCGACACGGAGCCGACGACCACCCAGCAACCCGAAGTCCCGGTTGTGTATTGCTCGTCATGCGGCACCCCCAACCCGGCGAGCAACCGCCACTGCGAAGCCTGTGGCGCCCGCGTCGGCCAGCATCAGTTGCCGGTGGCACCCCAACCGGTGCTGCGGGCCACACCCGGCAGCCGGGCACTCGGAGTGTTGGCGGCGGCAATTCTGGTGGCCGCCCTCGTCGCCCTGATCGTCAATGTCTTCGGGGATGAAGGAGACGGAAACGCCGCCCCCGACTCGACGACGACCAGTTCGAGCACTTCACTACCGACGGTGCCGATCGATCAGCTACGCCCCGTAAGTGTCGAGGCGTCCTCCGAGCTGGGGGCGTTTCCGGCAACAGCGCTGATCGATGAAGACCCGGAGAACTCGTGGAACGACGCCGGCCTCCAAGGCAAGGATGCCGTGCTCACCTTCACATTCGACTCTCCGGTGCAGATAACCCAGATCGTCATCCAGAACTTGTCGGACAACGTCCGGTTCCTCCGTAATTTCCGCATCCAGGACTACGAGATAACCATCAACGACTTCCCAACCGCTCAGATAGGCAAGCTGGAAGACACCAGGGCGCCGCAGCCGATCACCATCTCCAGCCTGTCAACCACGAAGCTGACGCTCCGGGTCATGAGCACTTATCCGGCACAGTCGGTGGCGGGAAACGACCCGTTCCACGAGTTGGCCCTCCAAGAAGTGAAGTTCTACGGGGTCGCTGTCGGCGACGAGGCCACCTCAACAACGTCGACGTCGACCTCCTAGCTATAACCGGCCAGGACCTTGGTGACGGTTCCGAAGGCCCGGCAGCGGCCGGGACCTCAATGTCCTTCCTTGACGTACGGCTGGCCGTCGGCAGCGGGCGGTCTCGCCTTCCCGACTAGACCTGCGACAACAACGATCGTCACCAGGTAGGGCGCCATCAGCAAGAACTCGGACGGGATCGGGGTTTGCAGGATCGCCAGCTTGCCCTGCAGAGCCTCGGAGAACCCGAATACCAAAGCGGCCGACATTGCGCCTACCGGATGCCATTTGCCGAAGATCATCGCCGCCAGAGCGATGAAGCCGCGGCCGAAGGTCATGTTCTCGTCGAAAGATCCGACAGACCCGACGATGAAGAAAGCGCCCCCGAAGCCGGCGATCATGCCGCCGATGATCACATTCATGTATCGGTACCGGTACACGTCGATGCCGACCGTGTCCGCCGCTTTGGGGTGTTCCCCCACAGCGCGGGACCGCAGGCCCCAACTTGTGCGGAACAGGCCGAAGGTGACGGCGGCGACGATGATGAACATCCCGTACACGAAGATGTTGTGCTGGAACAACACCGACCCGACGAACGGAATGTCGCTCAGCCACGTGATATTGATCGGCTTGAGGATCTCCGCCTGGTTCAGATGGGCGTTCTGCGCCAGGATCCGAATCGTCATGAACGACGTCAAACCGAGAACGAAGATGTTGATCACAACACCGACGATGATCTGGTCCACCCGGTATTTGACCGATAACACAGCCAGCACCCACGACAGAGCCGCCCCGGCGAGCACCGCCCCCACGATCCCCCAGTAAGGGCCCCACAACGACCCGGTGAGGGCGGCAACGAACGCACCCCCCAGCAACTGGCCTTCGATAGCGATGTTGATCACCGCCACCCGCTCACACAGCACGCCGGCGAGAGCTCCGAGGGCTATGGGAACGCTGCGCTTCACCGACTCCTGCATCATCCCCACCAGGCTGAAGCTCTTCCCTGCCGCCGCCCAGCTGAGGAAGGAGACGATGAAGAACACGAGCGCATTAGCCAAAATAATACTCGTCAGTCTTCTGAAGCCTCGGGTGCACTGGACACCAGCACGAGATCCCGG
>CAZIEQ010000109.1:0-7733 GCA_964538725.1 uncultured Acidimicrobiia bacterium
ATGATCTAGAGAGTGAGGTGGAGGAGATCTTCAGGGTGAGTCTCAAGGAACCGCAGTTCGAGCGACCGCGGCAGTATCTGAATTCGATCTGAGGCAAATGATGAAGCGCGCAACCGGAGAAGAGAGAGCACTGGCGAGGGCCGCTGTGTACCGTCTTGCCTCCCTCGCTTTCACGTATCCGATGCAGGAAGCGTTCACCGACCTGGCAGGCGCCGCACCGGTCGCAACAGCCGGTGCAGAACTGATAGACGAAGCAACGGCCGCCGCCGTGGCCGCGATGCGTGCCACCTTGGAGACGACAGACAGGGCTGCTTTGGAGGCTGCCCACCAGCACGCCTTCACGTTGAGTTACAACGCCGACTGCCCGCTGTACGAGACGGCTTTCAGCGCAAACCATCTGTTTCAACAGGCCCACCACCAGGCCGACATCTCCGGCTTCTACCAGGCCTTCGGGATACGCCCCCACGGCGAACGCCCCGACCATCTGGCACTGGAGCTCGAATTCATGTACCTGCTCACCCTCAAGGAAGCCACCGCCCGTGAGCGGCGGGAGGGACAGCATGTCGTCGTGTGCCGCCGGGCGCAGCGCACGTTCCTGCGGGACCATCTGGCACGCTGGATCCCGCTGGCCGCACCCCGCATCGCGCTGGCCGGCGGCGGGGGCTTCTACACCTACGCGTCCCGCCTGCTGGCGGCCCATAGCGCCTGGGAGGGCAAGTATCTGCGGCTGGGTGCGGTGGAGCTTCATCGCGACGAGCCCCGCCTCATCGCCGATGAGCCCGGTGAGCTGAGCTGTCCCCTGTTTCAGGCCGCCGACGCGCCCGGCATCGCAGGGCACGACTCGAGGACGCATACCGAATATGTGGGCGCCAATGCGTAACCTGCGAATACCGCTCACCGGCGCCCGGGCAGTGATGCTGGCAGTGTTGCTTGCACTGGTCGCCGGATTGTTCGGCGTGGCTCCGGTGCGCTCCCAGTCGCTGACGTTGCAGGCCGGCCACACCTCGGCCGAAGTGCCGCTGGACGACGCCTGGGCGGCGGTGTGGGACACAGCCCCTCTACAAAACGTGGCGCTGTCGGCGCAGAACGTAGCTCCTCCATTCGGCGGAGGCACGGTGCAGGCGGTCACCGCCAAGGCGCTTTTCGACGATCAGCGGCTGTATGTGATGGTGGAATGGGCCGACGACGAACCCGACGACACCGTCAACGGGGTAGAGGCGTTTTCCGACGCGGTGGCGCTCGAGTTTCCCGGCACGGTCGACACGTCCACCCCCTACACCATGGGCGGCCCGGGTACCCCGGTCAACATATGGCAGTGGAAGGCGCTGTGGCAGGCCGACATCGACAGCGGCTACACCACCTCGGCGGACCGCTATCCCGACACCGTCAGCGACTTCTACCCCAACGCCGACGACCCCGACTACAACCCGGCACGGGCGGTGGGTAATCCGTTGGCCCAGGATGTCCGCAGCTCGCCGGTGGAGAATCTGATCGCCGAGGGCTTCGGCACGCTGACCACCGCAGAGATCCAGAATGTCGACGGGTCGGGGGCGTGGCGTGACGGTAAGTGGCGGGCCGTCTTCTCCCGGGCTCTGGCGGCAACCGGAGCGGGCATGACGAACTTCGACACCGGCGGCACCACCCTCGTCGCCTTCGCCGTGTGGGACGGCGCCGAGGGGGAACGCAACGGGCAGAAGTCGATCGCCCAGTTCATCGAGCTGGGTTTCGGCGCCACCGCCACCCCCGTCGCCCAGCCTCCTCAGGGTGGGGGGGCGCAGTCCACCCCGGTGTGGATACCGACCCTGGTTCTGCTCGGCATCTTCTTGGTGTTGGCGGCCCTGGGCAGCGTCGCCCTGTACTTCCGCCGCGCCGACTGAGCCACCGGCGCCGCCGGGCCTGCGGCTTCACTAGCCTCGGATCGTTGGGCCGGGTGGATACCGGACCGTGAGCTTGCTTTTCCCGTTGACCCTCCACCCGGCCGAGCCGATGTAAGGACCACAATGAGATTCACGCCTGCGGTCGATGCCAACACCGGCGAGGTGTACCTCCCGGTGGCCGAACGGGGTCCCCGGCTGCTGTCCAACCCGCTGTTGAACAAGGGCACTGCGTTCACTCCCGACGAGCGGGCCGCGTTGGGGCTGCGAGGCCTTCTTCCCTTCCACACCTCGACGATGGAGGAGCAACTGCGGCGCATCCGCCAGCAGTACGACGCCAAGGACACCGACCTGGAGCGGCACATCTACGTTGCCGGTCTCCACGACCGCAACGAAACCCTTTTCTACCGGATGGTATTGGAGAACCTCGCTGAGATGCTTCCCGTCATCTACACGCCGACGGTGGCCGACGCCTGCCGGTATTGGTCACGCATCTTCCGCCGGGCGCGTGGCATCTACGTCACCCCCCGCGACAGGGGGGAGGTCGCCCGGGTGCTGCGAAGCCGGGGGTTGCGTGATGCCGCCGTCGTCGTCGTCACCGACAACGAGCGCATCCTCGGCATCGGCGACCAGGGCGCAGGCGGCATGGGCATCCCCATCGGCAAGCTGGCGGTGTATACGGTCGCGGCGGGAATCCACCCTTCGCTCACCGTTCCCATCTCCCTCGACGTAGGCACCAACAATCAGGATCTGCTCGATGACCCCCTGTATCTGGGCTTTCGCGAACCGCGGCTGCGGGGTGACGGATACTGGGCGCTGGTCGACGAGCTGGTCCGGGCCGTCACCGAGGTGTTTCCCGATGCGCTCCTCCAATGGGAGGACTTCGGCAATACGACCAGTTTCCGTCATCTGGACACCTACCGTGATGTGCTGCCGTCGTTCAACGACGACATCCAGGGCACCGCTGCCGTCATCGTGGCCGGCATGTTCGCCGCCATGCGCCGCAGCGAAGGCAAGCTCGGCGACCAGGTGGTGGTCATCGCAGGCGCCGGCTCCGCCGGGAGCGGCATCGCCCGTCAGATCATCGACACCATGGTCGAGGAGGGTGTCCCCCGCGAGGAGGTTCATCGCAGGGTGCTTCTCGTCGACAGCAAGGGTCTGATCGCAGCCGGGCGGACCCATCTCGACGGGCGGAAACGGGCTCTGGCCGCCGACGGTGAACTGGTGACCTCTTGGGGCGTCACCGCCGACCGGATACCGCTCGCCCAAGTCGTTGAGAATGCACGGCCCAGCGTTTTGATCGGTGTGTCCGGCAACCCCGGCCTGATTACCGAGCCGATGGTACGCACCATGGCTGCACACCACCGCGAGCCGCTCGTATTGCCGCTGTCCAACCCGACCCGTTTCGCCGAAGCCGTGCCCGAGGATGTCATCGCCTGGTCCGGAGGGAGGGCCCTCGTCGCCACCGGCAGCCCGTTCGACGATGTCGTCTACGACGGGCAGCGGCACTGCATCGGCCAGGCGAACAACGTATACGTCTTTCCCGGCGTCGGCCTGGGGGTGGTGGCGGCCAAGGCGCGCCGTGTCACCGCAGGCATGTTCACGGTCGCTGCACGTGCGCTCGCCGATGCCGTCGACGACATCACCTTGGAGGCGGGAGGCCTCTACCCGCCGATCAGCGAAGTGAGGCGTGTCGCCCATCGGGTGGGATGCAAGGTCGCCGAGGAGGCGGTGCGTGAAGGCGCCGCCAATCCCATCCCGGACATCGAAGAAGCGGTCGACCGTGTCATGTGGATGCCCGAATACTTGCCATACCGCCCAGCCTGAGCATTACCGGCCGTGGAGATGACCCCTCAGCCTGCAGCGGGAAGGGCAAGCTCGAAGACGCTGCGGCCGCCGCGGTAGCGGTAGGTGAGTTCACCACCCATGAGGCGCGCCAGGTTGCGTGATACCGACAGGCCGAGCCCCACCGACCCTGGTAGGCCGGGATGTGACTTCGACCGCTCGAACGGCTCGAAGATACGTTCCCGGTCGGCGGCGGGGATGCCGTCACCGTCGTCCACCACCCGCAGCACGCCGCAGCCGGTCCTGGCTGCGGTCTCGACCGCCACCTTCGCTCCGCCGTAGCGCACGGCGTTGGTGAGCAAGTTGCGCAGTATCTGGCGCACCCGGGCGGGGTCGGCGACGACGCGCATCCGCTTACCGCTTGCAGCCACACGGCGAAAGTCGTCGCGGCTTTCCAGCACCTGAGCGACCTGAGCCGACAGATCCACGCTCACCGCCGCTACCTCCAGTGTGCCCATCTCGGCACGTGCCGCAGCCAGCAGGTCGTCGACGATGTTGGACAGGTCGGAGGCCTCCGCGGCCGCCGTCGAGATCATCGCTTCCTGCTCGTCTGCGGTGTACTCCTGGCGGCGGTCACGCAGCAGCTCGACGAATCCGAGGATTCCGGTCAGGGGGGTGCGCAGCTCGTGGGACACCGAGGCGATCAGCTCTCCCTTCGACTCGACCAGATGCTCCAGCTTCTCCTGGGCCACTCTTTGCTCGGTCATATCCCGCACGATGGCGGTGAAGGTGATCTCCCCGTCCAAGTCGAGTTTGGAAACGGTCACCGCGGCAGGGAACCGGTCTCCGTCGCGGCGAAGTCCGGTGAGGTGTATTTGTAGGGGTGGGGCGCCGCCGTCGTCTTCCACCGGGTGGATGGTGGCCAAGCCTCCCTTCTGCGTCGGGCGGCCCTCTGCGGGCATGAGCACTCCAACGCGCTGCCCGAGAATGTCGTCCGCTGCGTATCCGAACATGGTTTCGGCGGCCCGGTTGAAGAGGACTATCCGCTCTGTGGAGTCGGTGGAGACGATGGCATCGCTGGCGGTGTCGAGGATCGACTGGAAGCGGTAGCGGCTCCGATCCAGGGCGGCTTCAGCCTGGGTGCGGTCCACTGCCGACGCCACGATGTTGGCGACGCTCTGCAGGAAGTTGACCTCATGGGCTCCAAAGTCGCGCCGGACTGTCGTGTGCACCCCGAGCACGCCGTAAGGGGAATCGGTGGTGCCGATGGGGACACTGAGACCGCTCACGATGCCGTGCTCGACGAACTTGTCCGGGGTGTAGAAGCGGGTTTCGGCGGCGAGGTCGTCCATGACCACCGGCCGGGAGACCTGCAATGTGTAGCCGGCCTGGGTGGTGTCGTCGTTGGGTATGGCCTCCAGTCCGATCATCGACGACGGCAGTCCGGTGGCGGCGCGTAACACGAACTCTCTCCTCACCGTGTCCAACTCGAGGACCTCGCAGAAGGAGGCATCGAGGGTGCCGGCCACCACCTGCACCGCCTTCGTCATGAAGTTGGCGATGTCTCGCTCGCCCATTGCGGCGAGCCCCAATCCTGCAACCGCGGCCTGCTGCCGTTCCCGGGCGGCGAGCTGGTCGGAGGCTTCCGTTGCTCGGCGCCTGCTGCTGCGTTCCCGGTCGAGGAGCCGCGCCATACCCACCGCCACCGCTCCCTGGCCTGCCACCGCCCTGGCGATGCGGATCTGGCGGTCGGTGATGTGACGCCGCCGCGGCATGTCCAACACGAGCACACCGAAAGGCCGCTCCCAGGCGACGAGGGGGGCGAAGAGAACCGATTCGATCCCGAAGAGGCGGAGCCATTCGGCGGGTACGAGTTCGGGCACCTGGTGCGGATCGTCATAGGCCGCCGGCTCGCCGGACTCGATGACGGCCCGAGCCGCCGGCAGGTCAGCCTTCATGGTCTTGAACTTCTCCCAGGCTTCGGCGTCGGTGTGCCCGTCTGCGTACTGGCTCATCGCAGGGTGCATCTCGCCGGTCTCGTCGAGGAGGAATATGGAGCCGCGGGGGAACCCTGTGACCCGAGCCGTCGCCTGCGCCACCGCCGCCAGCACCGGACCCAACTCCGTCGATCTGCTCAGCGCCACGATGACTTCGAAAAGCGCATCGGCTTCGGCTGCGTGGAGTTGCTCACTGGCAGACGTCTGCACCAGATCGACTGCCAGGGTGACGAAGGCGCGGATCTCATCGAGGATCTGCACTGCCCGGTCGAGGGCTTCTCCGTCGCCTTCGATGACCAGCATCCCCACCGGGTCGTCGACGTTTCCCAGCGCGGTCACCAGGAAGGGCTGGATGTCCCATTCGGCGACTACCGACTCTGGGATGACTTGCAGAGGGTCGGGTACGAACGCGGTCCGGCGACCGCCGGCGAGCAGCTGTTCGAGATGCGCGGCAGGGTTGAGGTCGTACCAGCGCGCCATCATGGCGCGGTCGACCGAACCGGTGGCGAACTCAGCCACATAGGGAACAAAGCCGGAATCGCCGGCCACGAAGAGGCTGATGCGGTGGGCCCCCAGGTCGGAGGCGAGGAAGTGGCACAGCCCCGCCATCTGCCGCAGCGGCGACTCACCCTGCCCGGCTTCCTCGGCGAACTGGAGGAAGCGAATCGCCGGAGTCGTTGCTGTCGTCATTGTTGCGGCGCGACCGTTCGGCCACGCTCTGATTGAATCGGGTTGCGAGCTCCCGGCCTTGAGTAAGCGTCATCGGTGTTCACAAGCCGTTGACAGCGTCCCCACCGGGGCGCGATGGTTCCTCTATGGGAGGCAGGGGACGACATCAGGGCGGTGGCGGCAGGGTCCGTCCCGCCGCCGGCGCCGGCACCTTCTATGCAGCAGACGCAGCCGCCCTCGCCGGTGACGTGCGCCGCATGCTGCACGCAGCGCCGCAGACGGAGGCTCCGCCGCCGCGGATGCTGATCGTGCCCCACGCCGGCTACGTCTATTCAGGTCCGGTAGCCGCCACCGCATACCGCACCGTCACCGGTGCCGCGGTGAAGCGGGTGGCACTCGTGGGTCCGGCACACCATGTAGCGGTGCCCGCGGTGGCGCTGCCCGCCGCGGGCGCCTTCGCCACTCCTCTTGGTGTGGTCCCGGTGGCGCCACCGCCCGCATTGGGCGCCACCGTCGACGCGGCGGCACACGCCTCCGAGCACAGCCTTGAGGTGCAGCTTCCGTTCCTACAGATGCTTCTCGATGAATTCGACATCATCCCTCTGCTGTGCAACCGGGCCCACTACCTCGACGTCGCCCCCGTACTCGAAGCCGTGACGGACGCCGCCACCCTCGTCGTGGTGAGCACGGACCTGTCCCACTACCTGGACTACGAGACGGCGACGGTACGGGATGCAGCGGTAGCGGCGGCGATCGTCGGGCTCCACCCCGATGCGATCAGCGACATTGATGCCTGCGGAGCAACCGCCCTGCGAGCCGGGCTGCACCTGGCCGCCGGCAGGGGCTGGCAGTGCAGACTGCTGGATCTGCGCAACTCGGGCGACACCTCGGGTGCCCGCGATCGGGTCGTCGGCTACGGGGCTTTCGCCGTCGGCCCGGACTGAGGAGCCTGCGGACGGCCGCCGGCCGGGGTCAGGGGGCGATCGTCACCGGGAGACGGCGGCTTCCCCAACTGCCGGGTCCGTCGGCGGTGAACACGCCGGCGCATCGGGCCCCGCAGGCCAGGCAGCCCCCGGTGGCGTCGAGTCCCCACTTCCCCAGCCGGTATCCGTCCCGTTCCATGAGAACCGCGCCGCAGGTGTGGCAGCAGGTGGTCTGTCCGCGGCGGTCGTGCACATTTCCGGTGTACACGTGACGCAGGCCGTTGCGCATCCCGATCTCACGGGCGGCGGTGAGCGTTGCCGGCGGGGTCGACGGTCGTTGCCTCATCTTGAAATCAGGGTGGAAGGCGGTGAGATGCAGTGGAACCTCGGCGCCCAGATGCTCCACCATCCACGTGGTGAGGGCGTCGATCTCCGCAGGGGAGTCGGTGAGGCCGGGGATGAGGAGCGTCGTCACCTGCCGGTCT
>CAZIEQ010000110.1:0-7680 GCA_964538725.1 uncultured Acidimicrobiia bacterium
ATCACCCGAGAAAAGCCGCCCGTCGACCAGATAGCAGAGGTGATCCGAAGTGTGGCCCGGTGTATGGACGGCACTGATGCGGCTGTCCGCGACACGAATCGTGTCCCCATCACCCAGGGTGCGGTCGGGTCGAAACGCGGGACCGGGACCGAATCCGTATGCCGGCACGCCCCAATGGTCGGCCAGTGGGTTGGCTGCAGGAGCATGGTCCGGGTGGGTGTGGGTAACAGCGACGGCGACCACCGCCACGTCTTGGACCGCATTCACCGTCGCGTCCCGGTGCTCTGGAATGACCGGGCCCGGGTCGACGACGACTGCTTCGCCGCCGTCGATGATCACCCATGTGTTGGTTCCCGGGCCGGTGAACAATCCCGGGTTGGGTGCCAGCACCCGGCGCACTTCAGTCATCCGGGAAGATCCTCGTAGCCGGGTTCGCCGGGAATCACCCATTCCACCGTTCCGTGGCGCCGTCGGGGACGCGGGCTCACCGCCGTCACATCGGTCTGGGCGGCTGCTTCGCGGACTGCCTCGTCTGGAGTGGCAAAAGCCGCCAGGCGATGCAGGTGGTGCCGCGTGGGGAATCTGATCAGCCAGCCGCCGCCGTCACCGCGCCGCAGTGCCTCGGCCGGAGTAGTCCAGGCTGCATCCGTCACCTCGCGGCCGTCGTAGGCGGCGGGATCGCTCGACTTCACTTCAACCACGTAGAAGCGGGTGTCGAACCTCCGCGGTGATCCCTGTGGGGTCACCCAATTCGACAGGTAGGCGAGGGCGTCTCCGTCGAACCGGAAGCTGGAGGCGAGAGCGCGCAGGTAGACGTCACCTCCGTCGAGCTCACCGGGGCCGGGCATCGGCTCTGACAACCGCGGAATGGTGATCCACACCCCGGTCTCTTCTACCAACTCTCGCAACGCTGCCGCCTTCCACGAAAGATCGGCGGCGTCGCTGGCATGCACCGCTCTTCGTGCCAGATCGCTGCGGTCGACGGCGTCGACACGGCCACCGGGGAACACATACGCGTTCCCCATGAAGGCAGACTCTGCGGCTCGCCTCACCATGAGCACTTCGAGGCCCTTCGGCCCCGAGCGGAGGGCGCACACCGTGGCCGCCGGCCGAACGGGCACATCGTCGAACGCGCGGTTCTTCGTTGACATGTCGGCGCCCATGACAGTGAGGATACCGGCGGGGGTACGCTGCCCCGCATGGAACTGAGCGAACTGCCGGCGGTCGATTCGCTGCAGCGCACCGTATCCTCCGACATTCTTCCCGAGGCGCTGGCAACCGATATTGCCCGCCGCGCGCTGGACCGTGCCCGTGCGGCACTGCTGGCGGATCCACGAGCGGAGGTCGACGCAGAGGGATGGGCGCGGCGTGAGGCAGCTCGGGTCGAGTTGGCCCGGCCTCGCCGCATCGTCAACGCCACCGGCGTCCTGCTGCACACCAACCTGGGACGGGCCCCTCAACCGTTGGCCGCGGTGGAGGTCGCCGCCGCCTCCGCAACCGGTTACAGCAACCTCGAATTGGATCTCGCCAGCGGCCGCCGCGGCGGTCGGGGTCGATATGCCGAGCGCTTGGCAGCAGCGGTGACCGGTGCCGAGGATGCACTCATCGTCAACAACAACGCGGGAGGGTTGCTGCTGGCGCTGGCGGCTCTCGCCGGCGGCGCGGGCGTGGCCGTATCTCGTGGAGAGCTGATCGAAATCGGCGGGTCATTCAGACTCCCGGACCTGATGGCCGCCTCCGGCTCCCGTCTGATTGAAGTGGGTACGACGAACCGCACCCATCCCGACGATTACCGCGCGGTGGCGGACAGGACCGCGGTGATCTTGAAGATCCACCCTTCCAACTACCGGCTGGCGGGATTCACCGCCGAGGTCGGGTGGCGCGACCTGGCGTCTATCGCACATGACCACGGACTTCCCTTCGTCGCCGACGTCGGCAGCGGCCTGCTGGACGAGCGAACCCCCTGGCTGGCTGGGTCGCCGCCGCCGTGGCTGGCCGGAGAGCCCGCGGTTCGCCAGACCCTCGCCGCGGGCGCCGACGTCGTCCTGTTCTCCGCGGATAAGCTGCTCGGGGGGCCCCAGGGCGGAATCGCTGTGGGGACAGGACCTCATATCGCCAGCCTTCGCAGCCATCCACTGGCCCGGGCAGTGCGCATCGGCGGTCCGGCTCTCGCCGCGACGGCATGCACTCTCGAGATGTATGCGTCCGGTCGGGGACACGAGATCCCGTTTTGGCACATGGCTTCGCTGCCGCTCGACGGCATTGCCAGGCGAGCGCGTGCATGGGCGGCGGTGTGCGAAGGCACCGTCGTCGAGACCTTCTCTCTCGTCGGCGCCGGCTCGGCCCCGGGTATGGGCATATCTACTGCCGCCGCCGCCGTGGCCGGCGATGTCGACAACCGCTGGCGCGCGCTACTCGACGGTGATCATCCGGTGGTGGCTAGACGCGATGGCGACTCCCTGATCCTCGATCCGCGTTCCGTCGATCCCGCGGACGACAGCCTGGTGGTTGCGGCATTGGAGCGCTCATGCCGGTGATCGGCACCGCCGGGCATGTGGATCACGGCAAGACCACCCTTGTGGGAGCGCTCACGGGCCGCGACACCGACCGACTCGAGGAGGAGAAGCGTCGTGGACTGACAATCGATCTCGGGTTCGCGTGGGTCACCTTGCCCGGTGGGCTCGAAGTCGGATTCGTAGACGTGCCGGGACACGAACGGTTCATGAAGAACATGCTCGCCGGTGTCGACGGGTTAGACGCTGCTCTACTGGTGGTGGCAGCCGACGAGGGCTGGATGCCCCAGACCGAGGAGCATGTTGCCGTACTCGACCTGCTGGGAGTCACCACGGGCGTCGTCGCTCTCACTCGTATGGATCTCGTCGACGACGAAACTGCCGACCTGGCCGCGCTGGAAGTGCACGAGTGCTTGGAGGGCACCTCGCTGCAGGGAGCTCCGCTTGTGCGCACCGCAGCACCCCGCGGTGAAGGCGTCGGCGACTTGCTCGCCGCTCTGGCGCAGATGATGGACGGAATTCCCGCCGCCGCCGATGTGGGAAGGCCCCGCATGTGGATCGACCGTGCCTTCGTCATCGCCGGTGCCGGCACCGTCGTCACCGGCACGATGCTTGACGGCCGCCTCCACGTCGGTGACATGCTGGCTGTGTGGCCCGGCACACTGCGGGCCCGGATTCGAGCTATGGAGAGCCACGAGAAGACGGTAGCGACGGCTGTGCCCGGACATCGGACCGCCCTCAACCTGGCAAGTGTGGAACGCCGCCGGATAAGGCGGGGTGCGATGGTGGGCCGGGAAGGCGACTGGCGGCCAACCACCCGAGTGCTCGCCTCGGTGCGGGTTGTGCGCTCACTAGGAGAGCCCCTCACCGAACGGGGCGCCTATCACCTCCACGTGGGAACGGCGGCGCATCCTGTGCGAATGAGGATTGCCGGGTCGCGGCGCATCGACACGAGCGGTGACGTCGTCATGACCCTCGAGACCCCACTGCCGCTGGCGGCGGGAGACAGGTTCATCCTGCGTGATACCGGCCGGCGGGCTGTGGTTGGCGGAGGCCGCATCCTCGATCCGCACCCGGGGCGCACAAGTGCCGCAGTCGCCGCCCCAAGGCTGCGATCGGCGCTGGCGGAGGGGCCCGACGGGATTGCCAAGACCCTGCTGGAGTTGCGTGGCGTCGTTGATATGACCGCACTGCTGGCCGACAGCGGTGGTGGGGCGCCGCCTCCGGGGACCGTTATCGAAGGCACCGCCCTGTCGGCGGCAGCGCGAGCGTCACTTGCGGACACCGCTGCTGATCTGGTCGAGGCCTACCACCGGGATCAGCCCTTGCGCCCCGGCATCCCGCGGGCTCGTCTCGCCTCCGAACTGGATGTGGAGGCGGCCGTCGCCGTTGGGGTGATCGACGACGACCCGCGCTTCGCGGTGGAGGGAGCCACCGTGCGCATGATGGACTTCACCGAAAGGTGGACGGAAGCCCAGGACAGCGCGTGGGAGAGAGCAACCCTGGAACTGGGTGCAGATCTGGCGGTTCCGAGAGCATCCTCTCTCGATCTGGATCCGGATCTCCTCCACGCCGCCGTACGCCGCGGGTTGGCGATAGCGGTGGCGGACGACGTCGTCTATCTGGCCGGCCAGATAGACGAGATCAGGAACCGGTTTGATGAGCTGCCGACCTCCTTCACGGTGTCCCAGTTTCGCCAGCACTTCGGCCTGAGCAGACGACATGCGGTTCCGTTGTTGGAGTGGTTCGACGCCGCCGGTGATACGGTCCGACGGGGAGACACACGCACCGTCAAGCCCGGGAAGTAGCTCGCTCTCTCTCCAACTTGCGGCGTGCCATCAGAGGCCGCCGCTCGACTTCGGTGAGCCCGCCCCAGATACCGTACGACTCGTTGATCTCGACCGCGAAGTCCAGACAGTCCACGCGCACCGGACACACCATGCATATTGCGTGCGCCTTCAGTTCGCGCCTCTCCCGCTCCTCTTTGCGTTCCTGCGTGCTCGGCGGGAAGAACAGATACGAATGATTCCCGCGACACAGCGCTGCCATCTGCCATGAACGGTCGGGCATGACTGTCACCACCACTGTCCTCCTCCGAATCAACCCAGCGCGCCGTATGCGACCCTAACCACGCTCGGTGGTTGCTGCCAGGAAGAATATGGCAAGAGGTTGCAGAAAGGCCTCTGAGGTTCTCAGGCGGATTCCCCGTCGTCCCCGGCCGGCTCGACATGCAGCACAATGCCGTCGATGGCAACCACGACAACGCGGTTCCCGGGACCCGAAACTGCGGCCCGCGGCCCGCGGGCCTTCCACCTGGCACCGGCAACCTCAACCACTCCGTCGGGGTCGAGCCGATTCACCACGACGCCGCTGCACCCCAGCAGCTCTTCCCTGCCGATTGTGGTGGTGGAGAACCGGGAGCGCACCACGGTGGTCATCCCGATACCGAAGAACACCGCAGCTGCGACGACGACCAGCACCACCACCCACCAGCTCATGCCGAAGTGAGGAGCGGCGTCGACAAACCAGGCACCGGCTATGACAAGGGCGGCGGTCCCACCCAGGCTTCTCCATCCCAGATCGTTGCGCTGGAAATCCGCCACGTAGGCCACCAGGCCGACCGCCACCAGGCCAACCGCCCACGGGCGCACCGGAAGCACGGCGATGCCATAGCCGGCCAGGGCGAGTGCCAGTACTGCCACCACGGCCATCAGCCCGACACCCGCTGCGTAGAACTCGAAGGTGGCCAAAGCCAGCCCCACTATCAGGAACAGATAAGCGGCCTCCGGGGTCGCTCCCAGACGCAGGGTTCTGGTCCACAGCCCAGGTTTGATGAACCGCGTCTCGGCAGCAGGTTCGGGACGCACCACCCCGTCGCTTCCTGTCACTGCGACTGCCGTACTCAGCTTCCTGCCGGACACGACGCGTCCATCGAGCCCTACCACCAACTGCCCGATCGTTGGAGTCACGACGTCGACCAATGCGGCGCCTTCGGAGTCGACGATGACGACGTCATCGACCGTTGGTTCGACGACATCGGGTACCTCGACCCGGTCTCCGCCGGAGACGAACCATGCTGAATAGCCGATCTTGGCTCCGGGTGCAGCCGCCGACAGAGGTGCTGCGGCCACCAAATGTGCAGCAGCACCGTACGCCTTGGCAGGTGCAGGACCTACCCACACCACGAGTGGCAGCGGCGGGTTTTCGAGGAGTTCGACGAGGCGCCGGGCGTCGCTGGTCACGGCGCCACGTGAGTCGACCTGCAGCACCACGACCTGGGCGGTGGAATCAGCCACGGTGTCGACAACGAAGTCCACGATTCGTTCGTCGATGATCCCTGATATCTCCACGACGTCGACGTGATCCAGACCTTCGGCTGCCGACGCGGTCGGAGCGGCAACGAGAACAACACCCGAGATGGCGGCTGATATGAGAAGGCGGCGAGCCACCAACTGATGTTATGCGCCCGGGGCGACCTGCACGCCGGCCAAGGCCGGTCTGCCAACTACCCTCTCTGAACGATGCCAAAGGTCCTTGCTGTAGCGGATGCCGCCTGGGTGCTGGATGAGCTGCGGGCTGCGCTGAGCGACCCGACCTTTGAGATCGTGGAGCACGGCGATCCGCGCACGGTGATCGACCAGATCGTCGAACACGGACCCGACGTAGTAGTCAGCGACCTTCAGGTTGGGAGCATGGGAGGCATGGCCATCACACGGGCGGTGCTGCAGGCAGCTGCTCTCGACCAGGTCCCCGCCATCCCGGTGATCTTGCTGCTGGACCGTTCCGCCGACACTTTCCTCGCCCGCAGGGCGGGCGCCACCGCCTGGGTGATCAAACCGATCAACGACTTCGAGCTGCGAGATGCCATCACCGGAGCAATGGTCACCGAGGGTGGGTCGTGACCATCGAAACGGAGCCTCCGTCTAGTCGCACATTCCGACGATGAGTCCCACCCAGATCGTCGATGTGGTGGTGCTGGGAGTATGCATCCTCGCTTCAGGCTTCTTCTCGGGGAGTGAAACCGCGCTGGTTGCGGTCCCACGCGAGAGAATCCCCCAATTGCGCGACAGTCGAAAGGGGCGACGGCTCGAAGAACTGGTCACCGACCTGGAACGTACGCTGTCGACGCTGCTGGTGGCCAACAACTTCGTGAACATCCTGGCGGCAGCGGTGGCAACGACCCTCTTCATAGACCTGCTAGGAGAGGATTGGGGCCCGTGGGCGGCCACCGGAGCGGTCACCGCGATCATCCTCGTCGTCGGCGAGATCACACCCAAGAGTCTGGCCGCCCGTTATCCGGAGCGCTTCTCCCTGGTCGTTGCACCCAGCATCTATCGACTCGGGAAGCTGCTATCGCCGATCTCGCGGGTCTTCCTCGGAGCGACCCGGGGGATCTTCAGGGTATTGCGAGTAGTGGAGAACGACTCCAACGGCCGCGTCACTGAGGACGACATCCGGGCCATGGCCACCCTCGGTGAGGAGGAAGGAGCCATTGATCCTGCGGAAAGGGAGATCATCGATGCGCTGTTCCGCCTCGAAGATCGCCCGGTGCGAGAGGTGATGACACCCCGCATCGAGATCGTTTCCCTGACGACTCCGGTCCATCTGAAACAAGTCCGCGACCTGGTGGCCGAAACCGGCCATTCCCGCTTCCCTGTCGTCGGTCGCGATCTCGACGACGTCGTGGGCGTTCTGTACATGAAGGACCTGGTGCATCTCGAAGGCGACCCGGGGCCGGATGCTGTCATGCAGGCCATCAGGGAACCGCTGATAGTGCCCGAATCGAAGCCGATCCTCCCTCTGCTACACGAGATGCGACTGCGACACACCGCGTTCGCCATCATCACCGACGAACACGGCAGCGTCGACGGTGTCGTCACCATCAAAGACCTGGTGTCGGAGCTGGTGGGAGACATCCAAGACGAACACGACCGGGACATGCCGCGCCTGCTGCCTCTAGGCCGCGGCATGTACATAGCCGACGGGCGCCTCCCAGTTGACGATCTGGAGGGCATCGTTCCCATCCCCGACACTGGAGACTTCACCTCAGTCGCCGGCTGGTTCCTCCATCTCGCCGGCCGGGTCCCCAAGGCCGGCGACACGGCAGAAGCCGATGATGATGGAATGCGAATGACGGTGCTGCAAATGAACCGCCACCGCATCGACC
>CAZIEQ010000111.1:0-7655 GCA_964538725.1 uncultured Acidimicrobiia bacterium
ACCGCGGCGCCCGCCACGGGGGCTGTCGCCCATGCGGGGTCGGCGCGGGTGGCCTTCGGTCCCGACCCCGGAGGCTCCATCCGCCAGCCGGCGGCGTTGTGCGGAGTGGTGGGGATGAAACCCACATACGGGTTGGTGTCGCGTTACGGCCTCGTCGCTTTCGCCTCGTCGCTCGATCAGATTGGCCCCATCGGACGCACCGTGGCGGACACGCTGAGTGGCCTCGAAGTCATCACAGGTCACGACCCGCATGACGCCACTTCCTACCAGGGGGAATACCCGGCCCTTCGCTCCGAGATGGGTCGCGGTGTGGAAGGCCTCCGCATCGGGGTGGTGTCCGAACTGTGTGACCGGGGTATCGACTCGGAGGTGCTCGCTGCCTTGCGGTCCATGGTCGACCGGCTGCAGGGCGCCGGGGCGGATATCGTCGAGGTGTCGCTGCCGTCGGCCGAACACGCCCTTTCCACCTACTACCTGATCGCCCCTGCCGAATGCTCGGCGAACCTGGCCCGCTTCGACGGGGTTCGTTACGGGCTGCGGGTCGACGGGGAAAACGTTGAAGAGATGATGGCCCGCACCCGCGGGGAAGGGTTCGGACCCGAAGTCACCCGCCGTGTCCTTCTCGGCACCTACGCCCTATCGGCGGGATACTACGACGCCTTCTACGGTAAGGCTCTCCAGGTGCGCACCCTGGTGAAGCGGGAGTTCCTCGCCGCCTATGCCGACGCCGATGTGCTGGTGTGCCCGACGAGCCCCACTACCGCCTTCGAGGTCGGGGAGCGCACCGAGGATCCTCTCGCCATGTATATGGCGGACCTGTGCACAATCCCGTCCAACCTTGCCGGCGATCCTGGGATAAGCGTGCCGGTCGGTCTGGACTCGTCAGGACTCCCGATCGGGTTCCAGGTGATGGCCCCGGCGCTCGCCGAGCCCCTTCTGTTCCGCGTCGCCGAGGCGGTCGAGGAGCTGGCGGGCTTCGCCACCCGCCCCGAAGTGGGAGTGCTGCCGTGAACTGGGAGGCGGTCATCGGCCTGGAAACCCACGTCGAGCTGGCCACGTCGTCCAAGATGTTCTGCGGGTGCCCCGTCGAGTTCGGTGCCGAACCCAACACGCTGTGCTGTCCCGTCTGCCTGGGGCTGCCCGGCGCCCTGCCCGTTCCCAACGAGTCGGCCATCGAAGCCATCGTGCGTATCGGGCTGGCTCTCGACTGTGCCATCACCGAGCGGTCCTTCTTCCACCGCAAGAACTACTTCTATCCGGATTTGCCCAAGAACTATCAGATCAGCCAGTACGACGTTCCCATCTGCGTCGGTGGGCATCTCGACGTCGTCACCGGCGGACGGACCCGCACCGTTGGAATCACCCGGGTGCACATGGAGGAGGACACCGGCAAGAACCTGCACGTGAGTGAAGGCGGCCGCATCCACGACGCGGTGGCATCCCTCATCGACTTCAACCGCTCCGGAGTGCCTCTTGTCGAGATAGTCACTGAACCGGATCTGCGGTTGGCAGAAGAGGCGAGGGCATACGGCCGCGAGTTGCAGACGCTGGTACGGGCACTGGGCGTGTCACATGCGCGGCTGGAAGAAGGGTCGATGCGTTTCGACGCCAACGTGTCGGTGAGACCGGCCGGCACGACAGAGCTCGGCATGAGAACCGAAGTGAAGAATGTGAATTCGCTGCGGTCGATGCACGATGCAATCCAATTCGAAGTCGAGCGGCAGATCGCGATTCGGGAACGGGGAGGCGCCGTCAGTCAGGAGACGAGGCATTGGGACGAGGCGACCGGCCGCACGGTGGCAGGTCGCAGCAAGGAGGAGGCCGAGGACTATCGCTACTTCCAGGAGCCGGACCTGGTGCCGCTGTACGTGCCCGCCGAGCGGGTCGCCGAGCTCGAGGCGACATTGCCCGAGCTTCCCCAAGCCAGGGAAGGCCGTTACGTCGCTTCGGGCGTCGAGGCGCGCACCGCCCACCTCCTCGTGGTTGGAGAAGGGCTCGCCGACGTGTACGACGATGCCGTCGCCGCCGGTGCCGACTCCCGCATCGTCGCCAACTGGCTCACCGGTGAAGTCGTGGCCCATCTGCGCCGTGAGGAGGCGGCCATCGACGAGGTGACGTTGACGGCATCCGACTTGGCGGAACTGTCGGCAATGGTGGCCGCGGGAGAGGTTTCCGCCACTGCGGCCAAGACTGTTCTGAACGGTGTCCTGCGCGGTGAAGGCACGCCACGTGCCGTGGCGCATGTGCGCGACCTGCTGCAGATGTCGGATACGGATGCTTTGGGCGACGAGGTGGACGCCGTGCTGGCAGCCCATCCCGACGCGGTGGACAAGATCCGCGGCGGTGATGTCAAACCGATCGGCTTTCTCGTCGGCCAGGTGATGCGGGCCACCGGAGGCAAGGCGGACCCGAAACTGGTTTCGCAGCTGATCAGGAATCGGGCAGGCTGAGCCCCCATCCACACCGAGCAGCCGTCATCCGGTGTTGCGCAGCCCGGCGGCTATGCCGTTGACAGTGAGCAGCAGCGCCCTTTGCAGCTGGGGGTCGTCGCGTTCACCTTGCCGGGCCCGCTCCAGCAGCGACACCTGCAACTCGTTGATCGGATCGACGTAGGCGTCGCGTACCGCCAGCGTGCGGCGCAGCACCGGGTGATCGGCGAGCAGCTCGTTCTGACCGGTGAGGGAGAGCAGCTCGCGGGTCGTCTCGTCGTATTCGGCGACGATGTTGTCGAAGAAGTGGTGCAGCTCGGGTTCGACCAGCCTGCGGACGTAGCGGGATGCAATCTCCATGTCGGCTTTGGCGAGCGTCATCTCCACGTTGGAGAGGAAGGTGCGGAAGAACGGCCAGCGGTTCACCATGTCCTGCAGCGTGGTCAGATGCCCACCGCGCCGGGCCGCACTCAGGCCGGAGCCGACTCCGAACCAGCCGGGAACGATCTGGCGAGTCTGCGTCCATCCGAACACCCACGGGATGGCACGCAGGGAATCTATGCCATGCACTTCCCCGGGACGCCGGTCGGGGCGAGAGCCGATGTTGAGCGCACCCAGCTCCTCAACAGGCGTGGACGACAGGTAGTAATCGACGAAGCCGGGAGCGTCGACCAGGGTGCGATATGCCTCGTATGCCGCAGTGGACACCACATCCATGACCTCGTCCCAGGTGCCGAGCGTGGCAGGCGGCTGGCGGGAAGACCGATGCAGCAGAGCAGATTCGATGGTGGCGGCCACAGCAGTCTCCAAGTTGTCGCGTGCCAGCCCGGGCAGTGCGTACTTGTCGGCGACCACTTCGCCCTGCTCGGTGATCTTGATGCGGGCGTCGACCGTCCCCCACGGCTGGGCGAGGATCGCGTCACCGGTTGGACCACCACCCCGTCCGACGGTGCCCCCGCGGCCGTGGAAGATGCGCAGCTCGACACCGTGATGCATGGCGACGTCACGCAAGTTACGCGACGCCTTGTACAGCTCCCACTGCGACGTGGCTATGCCGCCGTGCTTGCTGGAATCCGAATAGCCCAGCATCACTTCCTGGACCCGGCCCCGCAGGTCTACGAGGCGCCTGTAGTAGCCGACACCGAGCAGCGAGTCGAGTATCTCCCCGGCTGCGCGCACCTCCGCCGTGGTTTCGAACAGGGGCACGAACCCGATGCGAGCGATACCGTTGTGGACGTCGACGAGGCCGCCCTCACGGGCAAGCACCACGGCCGCCAGCACATCGTCGGCGCCTCTGGTTTCCGAGACTATGTACGACTCGAACACGTCGGGCCCATAACGGTTCAACAAGACGCGGGCTTCTTTGAACAGGGCGAGAACCTGCGCCGGGTCCGTATCCAGCGATGTAGTCGGGCCCGACAGCGGGCGCCTCTGCTCGAGCTCGGCGACCAGCAACTGGAGGCGGACATCCCGGTCGGCGGTGGTGTAACGCCGGTCGCCGACCTCTGCAAACAACGCCCCAAGGGCGCTGTGGTGGCGCATGGCGTGTTCCCGCAGATCCATCGTGGCCAGCCGGAAGCCGACTGCGGCAACGAGCCGCACGGTGCGACGAACGGAGCCCTCGGCGACCAGGGTACCCCGATGTTCTGCCAGGGAGCTGCGCATCAGCTCCAAGTCGGAGATGACCTGCTGCGGGGCACCGTATGCAGCCGGTTCGGCGCCTCCGCTGCGGATCTTGCGCAGGGTCGCCTGCAAGCGGGCGTGTATGAAAGCGCATTTCAACCGGTAGGGCTCGAAAGCGTTCATCCCGCCGAAGCGGGCGGCCACCTCATGCAGTTCAGCTGCGTCGTCATCCAGACTGGCTGTGAGCTCCTGCGAGCAGGTGACCACTCGAGTCGAGTTGGAAAGCCGGGTGGCCAGTGCCTCGACTCGTTCGATCAGTATCCGCAGGGCGTGGTCTTGCTGCATTTCGACGACCGCCGCGGTCACTGCCGGAGTCACCGCAGGGTTGCCGTCGCGGTCTCCTCCGACCCAGGTCCCGAAGTGGAGGGGCCTGCCCGTTGGGGGAAGGTCGCTGCCGGCTTCCCGAAGTTGAAGATCCAACTCCTCGAGCACGTCGCCCAGTGGGCCCCTGGCAAGCTCCTCGAAGTAGTAGAGGAATGAGCGAGCCTCGTCTAGCGGTGTCGGCCTGTCGGCGCGCAGCTCGTCGGTCTGCCACAGCAGCTCGACCAGCTCGGCGATGCGGGCCCGTCGGCGGCCGGCATCGGGGGCGCCCCGGTGTCCCTGGTCGAGCAGGGAGGCGAGTTCGGTCAGCTTCACCAGTGTCGAGCGCCGCGCTGCCTCTGTTGGATGTGCGGTGAATACAGGCCTGACTTCCAAGCGAACGACGGCGTCTGCGAGCACTTCTGGCGCCACCGCGGCGTCGCTCAGCCGGGCGAAGACATCGGCGAGCGTCCGGCGGTCATGTGCCGAAGCTCCCAGGCGGTGTACCTGCTCTGCGGTGTTCGCCAGGTAGAAGTAGGCGGTGAAGGCACGCACAAGCTGGATGGCAACGGGAAGGTCGACGCCGGCGAGAAGCCCGGCGGCCCCTTCTCCCCTGCCTCGGCGGCGGGCCTTGGTGGCAGCCCTCACCGCCTCCACCAACTCGAGCAGTTCGGGACCGTGCTGGCGGACGAGGGTGTCCCCCAGCACGGTTCCCAAATAGCGGATGTCGTCTCTCAGGGCCTGATCGCCGACCGTCATGTGGTCGGCGAGCGTAGCCCGGGCTGTCGCGGAGCTTGATCCCCGCCGCCGCGCAGTGCTGCCATGCCGGCTCGGTCAGTCGATGAAGGTGACGGTCCCCGCCGTGCCATCCACCCTGATTCGGCGCCCCGTTTCGATCGTCTTGGTCCCGAAACCGGTACCAACCACGGCGGGAACGCCGTACTCCCTGCACACGATCGAGGCATGGGACATCATGCCGCCGATGTCGGTGACGGCGGCGCTGATCTTGGAGAACAGCGGTCCCCAGCTCGGATTCGTGATGGGGCACACCAGGATCTCTCCATCCTGGACCTCATCGAGCTGGTCGGCGCTGGCGATCACCCTGGCGACCCCTTCTACCGTGCCCGGTGAGGCGGCAAAGCCTCGCAACGCCACATCGTCCTCGCCTGCGCCGCCGAGGCCGAGCCAATTCTGGATGCTGTCGGTGGTGACGCCCCACAGCATGATGGTGAACGGCTCCGTGACCACCTCGGGCGGTTCACCGAGCGCAGGCACCGGGGACCATTCAGCCAGCTTGGCGAACAACTCCTTGCGGCGCACGACCTCCTTCGGCCAGTAGCCGGGGCCGCGCGCCGGCGTACCCACCGCCCACGAAGAGATCAGGTCGTACAGGGCCGACTGCACCTCATAGCGGTGCAGGTAGAACATGTCGTCGGGGTCTTCAAAAAAGCCGTTGTCGACGAAGATCTGCCCGAATTCGCGCATCTTGTTCCAGAACACCGCGTGATGCCAGTGCTCGACATAGAAGTTGTGGTCTTCGATGAAGGGAAACACGGTGCGGGCCAGGCCGAGCTGCTCCTGGAACGTCTTCAGGTCGTCGCCGTCCAGCAAGGCGGCGTATTCAGCCGCCAGTCTGTCCCTTTCCGCCTGTACCTCCTCCAACGGGCGGTCGATCGTTTCACCGCCCTCGATACGGGTGATGTAGTCGCGGATGCCACTGAAGGGGTAGTCGAGCTCGTTGATCCACGTCTTGTGATGGTGGTAGAAGCCCGACCCTGTTGAGAAGTAGAACCACGGATCTTTGGCCTTTTCCAGCTCGGCGATCCACCGGCTGCCTGCTTCGCTCTTTTCGAGGTCGGCGATGACGGTCTGCGGTGCCGCACCTTCACGGAAGGCGTCGGCGACACCGGCGTCGATGGCTTTCCGCGCCAGTTTCTTCAGCTCGTCGTCGGGACGGAACAGCATCACGTCTATGCCGGCGACCATCTGGGCCACGGTCTGATCGGCGATGTCGGGAAACGCTTCCTTGCAGAATCCGAAGTAGGTCAGATAGGCGGCGTAACCCAGGTTGAGGAACTCGAAGTGGAGGTGCCACATCTTGTGCATGTTCTCGATGACCCGGTTGTATGCCGTCAGCAGGTCGTATGCCGAGGTGATGCCCCGCCCGTCGTGCACCATGGAGATGTCTTCCATCTCGGGCAGTGGCGGCACCTGGACGGCTTTGAGCTCCTCGACCGTCGCCTCGGCCTTGTCCTTCCATTTGCCGTACAGCTCGTCCCAATGCTCGTAGTAATACCCGGCACGTTCCATGAAGTGAGCCACCCGGGCTCCGACAACCTCCTCGTCGGTGAGCGCGTTGGCGCTTATGTAGAGGCGCCCGTTGAGGACCCGCTGGTCGATGCCGAGTGCCGGCGGCACGATGAACACCCGCGAGTTCATCTCGCCCAGCGCCACCCACCAGCTCTCAGAAGTGATCGTGTCGAACGGATACAACACTTCGGGATGGTGCATGCCGTCGAAGAACCAGAACTTGGACTCTTCGAACTCACGCCGCTCCTCGCTGAACAGGTAGTAGTAGGGGTACAGGTCCTCCCAGCCTTCGCATCCTGGCGGGGTTTCCACTTCGAAGGGGCTGGGGAAACGGGTTTCGCTCATTCCACTCTCCTTTTGACGGTTCGGTCTTGCAGCGGCGTGGGCAGCCTGCCGGCGCCCACCGCGGTTCGGCGACGCTACTCCACAGTCACCTCCGGCATCGGGTCATTCCCCATCGCCACCCTCGTCAGATCGGGAAGGTCTGATCCGGACTCCGGTGACCAGGTTGGCGACGATCTGCTCCAGGGTCGACGCACCGCCGTCGGTTATCTGGCGGCGCTCGCCGGTGCTCCACACGGTCTCCGGACGGCTCTGCAGCAGCACGATGTCGTCGGGCGGTGCCAAGTCGGCATCCAATGCCCACTCGAGGTCCTGAGGTCGTCCAAAATGGGCTTCGATGGCCCTGGCATGACCGACCAGGGCAGCGATCCCGGCATCGTCGAGACATGCCGCCTGGCGGCGCGCCGCAGGCACCTGGCGCCGCTCGACGCGCCTTTCGGCATGGTTCGGCCGGTACTCGACCAGCTTCTCGGAGATCGTGCGCCGCACCGGCCGCCGGGTGATCTTGTCGACCAGATAGTTGTCGGGGGTGACTTCACCGGCGGCCACCCCCTCCCGAAATCGCTCCAGCTGCCCCCGGTAGAAACCGTG
>CAZIEQ010000112.1:0-7632 GCA_964538725.1 uncultured Acidimicrobiia bacterium
CACCGCTCTCATATATGCTTCTCTTGCGCATGAGGCAGGTCAGAACGGGTATGGGGACGCTGATGAATCCGACGGTGACGACGACGCCCAGGCCGGCGGCAAAACCCCGCCGCCACGAGTTGTATGCCGGGTTGTTGACACCCAGGCTCTGGAAGAGGCTCCACGCCCCGTGGTAGATGTGCATCCCAAGCAGCAGGTTGGCGACGATGTAGACCGCTGCCACCGGCCACTGTTCGAAGCCCACTACCAGGTTGTGATACACGTCCCCGCGGATGAAATCGGGATGGGCGCCGCCCCACGTCAGATGGGCGAGGTGGTAGACGATGTAGAGCCCGACGATCGTGCCCGACCACACCATGGTGCGGGACGCATAGTTGGCCACCAGATACTCCCGGGGCGCCTGGTACTTGTCGGGACGCGCCCTGCGGTTGATGACGGTGAGGCTGTAAGCGGCGTGGATGTGCAGCACGAATGCTGTCGTCAGCACGATGCGGACCACCCACAGGGCGAGGGTACGGGGGAGCAGGTCGCCGCCGAGGTCGCGCAGCGCCTCTCCATAGTCGTTGATCTGGGCAGGTCCCTCGAAGGCGTGCAGGTTGCCCACCATGTGCGACACGATGAACCCGAGGACGATGATCCCGGTAATCCCCATCACCCATTTCTTGCCCACTGCGGAGGCGTAGAAGGTGAAGGGCCAGGGGAGACGACGCCGACGCTCCAGTCTCTCCTCGAGGTCGGTCTTGGTGGCCACGAGGTTGAGCCTACAACGCAGGACCGGGGGCGCGGCCGCGTCAGGTGAGCCAGTGCTGCGTGGAGAAGCACCCACCGGGCGTGGGACCGTGGCGACACCATTCGCCGATGCTCGACTTCCGGCTTGACACCAGGCAGCCCCCGGATTACAAAGATGTAATTACAGGTTTGTAATCAGGGGGACCACCGTGCTGGACGAACTTTGGGAGGCCATTCGCGGCGGAGACCTCGCCTGGCAGGACAGAGCCAATTGCCGCGGCGGAGTCGCCGATCTCTTCTTTCCCGAGAGAGGTGCTTCCACCCGCGCCGCCAAGGCGATCTGTCGGGAATGTCACGTTCGAGAAGAATGTCTCGAATTCGCCATCCGCAGCAACGAGAAGTTCGGCATTTGGGGTGGCATGTCGGAGCGTGAGCGGCGCCGGGTTCGCCGTGAGCGCCAGATAGCCGCCGAGCGGCGGGCAGCCGTCTGAGAGCACCGGGCGCCTTTCTACACTCCTGAGGGAGCGCCGGAGAGGGGAACGTCATCGTGGTTTGGATAGGCATTGCAGTCGTCCTCGCGGTGGTTGCCACTGTGGTCGTAGCCGCCGTTCGCCGTGGCGGCCGTGGCGGCATGGCGGCCGCACCGATAGTGGCGTCGCGCCCTCCGCTGGCAGGGTTCCATGTCAAGGGGAATCGTGCTCTGGTGTCTTTCGACGTGCCGTTGCCTTCCGGTGGTGATGCGGTGCTGGCAGACCTGCTCACCCACGAAGCCATCGAGGTCGTCCGGGAGAAGAGACACACGCTTCCGATAGACGGCGTTCGTGAGGTTGTGGCACTTGCCCGTCGCGACGGCAGCTTCGTTGAGGTGGGAACTCACGTTCTCGACCGGCCCGGCGTGCTCCCCGAGCCGAGAACCCCCGACCTGTTGCCCCGTTTCGCCACCGTCCCGTTCGACCCGGTGGCCGCCCTTCCCACCAGTGGATTGGAGCATGCACCCGGGCTGGCCGAACCGTCCCGGGATGCCGATATCGGCCCTGCAGGCACCGATCTGCACCTCACCGCTCGCCTCGAGTCGGCGCTGCGTTCCCAGGGTGTCGACCCTTCGTCGGCTTCCAGTGGCGAGGTGGTGCTGGCGGTCCTCTCCCTTACGGGTAACACGCTGCAACAGCGGCCCGATGGCAGCTACCTCGCCGCTGGACCTTCGGGCAGCATCTTCGTGCAGGTGATCGACCACGAGGCCGGCGGCTATCCGGAAATCGATGAGGCTCACATCGACGGCTTTCTGATTTCCTTCGCCGCCTCTGGAGCCTCGCGAGGCCTGTGTGTATCCGACAAGTACTGCCCGTTCCTCGTATATGAGAAGGAGCGCCGCCAGCCTCGGGTCCGTTTCGTCACCCGGGAGCGGCTGCAGGGCTTCGTCGATGCCCTCGGTGTGTTACCCGCGTCGTAGAAGACTCGGGGTTGGTTGCCGCGAGGAGTTCCCGCTGCTGCGGGGGCTGTGAAATGTAGGTGTCAGGATTTCACCTACACTGATCTGTGAACAAGGGAGATCCATGTTCGGAATCGGGCAAATCGGCTCTGGTGAGATCATCATCATCGTCGTAGTCCTCCTGTTGCTGTTCGGTGCCAAGAAACTGCCTGAACTAGCCCGCTCCATAGGCTCTTCGGCCAAGGAGTTCCGCAAGGGCATGGAAGAGGGTGGCCAGGACGAAGACGAGTCTTCCGACTCGTAGGGAACTCACCACCCGTCTGCTCTCGTTGCTGTAGTGGCGCCTTCCGATAGTTCCGTGCCTCGCTGGGAGGAGGTGGCGCGCCGTTATGGCAAGAAGATCTACAACTTCGCCTACCGCCTCACCGGTAACCGCTACGACGCCGACGACCTCGTCCAGGAGGTGCTGTTGCGGGTGCGCCGTGGACTGGAGACGTATCAGCCGGGTTCATTCGAGGGCTGGCTGTGGCGCATCACCCGCAATGCTTTTCTCGATGAGGTTCGCCGCCGCCAGCGGCGGCCGACATCTCCGCTTCCCGAGGATGATCGGGCATCTGTCGGCTCTGCGCCCAGCCCGGATGAGGTACTGGCATCCTTTCGTCTCAGCGAGGACGTGCAGGCGGCACTCCTCAAGCTTCCCTACGACTTCAGGGAGGCCGTCGTGATGTGTGACGTCGTCGGTCTCAGCTATGACGAGATAGCAGCGGCTGTCGACATTCCCGTCGGTACGGTTCGCAGCCGCATACATCGCGGCCGCAAGCTCCTCAAGGAGCTCCTCGGATGAGTCACCCCCATCCGGAGATGCTGTCCGCCTACCTCGACGGCGAAGTCGAGACGGCCGAGGCTGCTGCCATCGCCGGCCATCTTCCTCGCTGTGAAGAGTGTCGCCGGGCCCTGGGGGATTTGACCGACGCCCGGTCGATCGTACGTCGGCTGCCGATGCTCGATCCCGGGTTGGGCGACATGTCGACCTCGGAGCTGGCAGTAGTCGTCCCGCTGCGCCGCCGGCGGCGTCCGGTGAAAGTGGCTTGGGCGTCGGCTGCCGCGGCGGCGGCTCTCGTTGCGGCTGTGGGAATCCTCGGCGGCAGCAGTCCCGGGAGCGTCGATCTCGGCAGCGTCGCCGACCAGTATGTCGCTCGGGCCACGGTGGATCCGGGCGTGGTGACGGTGCGGGCTGTGACGGCGGTGAACCAACCGTGAAGCGTGTCCTCGCCCTCGGCGCGCTGGTGGTCGTCGCCGGGGCATCCGCGGTCCCCACGGCCGCCGCGGACGAACTCGAGGATTACTTGCGGTCGGCGGCAACTGCCTCCTACAGCGGCCGGCAGATCGTCGTGACGACCTGGGGCGGCGATACCTCGTTCGGCAGTTACCGGGTGATGCAGGAACCGGGGCTGACGCTGGTAAACGGTACCGAGTATGAAGCCCGGGCAGGCGGCGGTCGCATGTCTTCCACGTCGGGCGACGTTCTCCACGGCCTCTCTTTGGAACACTGGGCCGAGTGGCGTCTCCATGATCGCTACGAGATGGGGGCAGTGCGCACGGTGACACCTTTCGGCCGGGAAGCCACCTCGGTCGACATCATGGAGGGCGACGTCGTGCGGGCACGGCTGGTATTCGACGTCGCGACCGCGGCACCTCTACGCGCCGAGTGGTTCGACGCCTCCGGCTCCGTCTACCGCATCAGTGTGCTGGTCGACTTCTCCGAGATCGGAGAAGGGGTGGAGATGCCTTCCGGTGAGGATGTACCCGGCATGTCATATGCCGTGATGGGGAGTGCCGGCGCCACCCGGCTGCCTGCCAGCGCCGGCGGGTACTGGCGTGCCGACGCGTATGCCGGCGCCAAGAATGCAACCCACGTCTTCTACACGGACGGGCTGTTCTCGTTCTCCGTCGTCGAGCTTTCCGAGCGGATGAAGTCAGGCCCGTTCTCCCATGGAGCCAAGTTCAAGGTGGGGGGTCACACCTTCCGCCGTCTCATCGAGCCGGGAGCGGTGTGGGTCTACTGGTCGACTCCCGACCACAGTTATGTTCTCGTCGGCGACCTGCCGCCGGATCATCTGAAAGACGTTCTCGGCGAGATGCCCGAACCCGGCGAGCCCAATGTCTTCGTGCGGATGTGGCGCAACCTGTTCGGATAGGCCCGGGCGCTTTCAGCCGACGGCTGCACCCGTCCTCGATTCTGCAACCTGGATTCGGTTTCGATCAGGAAGACGACCAGTCATTCACTCCACTTCGGCAGGCGCAGGCTGAAAACGCTGCCCGTGCCCTCGTCCGAGGTGACCCCGATCTCCCCGCCATGGTTGAGGGCAATATGGCGGACTATCGACAATCCCAGTCCGGCACTGCCCGTTTCCCTGCTGCTCCCCCTGTCGACCCGGTAGAACCTTTCGAAGATCCGGTCGACTTGCAGTCGTGGAATGCCGATGCCGGTGTCTTCGACCTCCAGCACGACCGAGTCGCCTTCCATCGACGTGCGTACGGCGATGGAGCGGTCTTCTCCGGGTGCCTTGATCGAAGTGTATTTGATGGCGTTGTCGATCAGGTTGACCACGGCCGCCGTCAGCTGTCGGGCGTTGCCGCCAACCACTGCCGTCGAGGGGACGTTGCCGATGACGGTGGAGATGCCGAGTTCGTCGGCGACGGACTGCAGCTGTGCCCAGGCGTCGGCAACAACCTCGGCGATGGAAACGGGCTGCGGGATGGCTCCCAGAGCCTCGGCTTCGGAGAGGTTGAGGATGTCTGCAACCAGGTTCGCCATACGGTTGGCCTCGGCGGCAAGCCGGTCGGCGAGCTTCTGCCGCACATCGGGATCGGTGGTGTCTTGCAAGGTGTGAGCAAGGAGGGCCAACGCGCCGAGCGGCGTCTTCATCTCATGCCCGATGTTGGTTATGAAGTCTTTGCGGATCGCGTCCAGTTTCCGCTCTCCGGTGAGGTCCTCGATGTAGAGAACCGCCCCGGCGCTCTCCACGCCGTGTTCCAGGGGCAACGCCCGTAGTTGCAGCACTCGCCGTGTCGGCGTGTAGATGTCCAGCTCCTGCGACGCCGCCCGGCGGGTGACGATCACCTCGTCGAGCACCTGACGGAGGCGTTGCTCCGCCACCGTCTCGCCGTGTCTCGCCCCCAGGTACCGCTGCCCAACGTCGTTGACGTAAGTCACCACGCCCTGGTCGTCGACGATCATCACCCCAACGTCGAGACCCTCAACAACCCCGCTGAGGCGGTCCACCTCACGCTGCAGAGTGGCCGCCCGCCGCTGCGACTCGTTGACGGCCGAGGCCAACCCGTCGGCAAGCGACATTCCGCGCCGCGGGTCGTCGTTGAGCCTCCGCATGGCAGCCCGGGCGGCGCTGCTGAGCCGCCGCCGGGTCCGCTCGACGAAAGCCAAGGCGGCGATCGCAACAGCTGCTGCCGCTCCCAGAACAACGACACCGACATCCACGTGGCCCGAGCATAAAGACGGGACGGCATTTCTCCCGGCGGATGCCGGCTGCTGCGGCCCACACGATATCGTGGCGACAGAAGCCGCTTCAGCCCTCTGCGGGGCTTTCCAGCACGGCGAGGGCAATCGGTGTCGGACGCAGTGCTCGTCCCTCCCACAGCCGGAATACGAGCGTGGCGGCGGCCAGTAGGACACCGGATGCCAGGTACATCTCGGTGTATCCGGCGTGGTCGATGATTGCGCCGAGGGTAGGCCCCCCGACGAGGGTCCCGACGTCGAACAAGGCAGTGAAGAAGGCCATCGCCGACCCGCGATCGCCGACAGGGGCCCTGTCGGCCATGAACGCCGTCAGGATGGGGAAGGCGAATCCATGCCCCGCTCCGCACAGGCCGCCGGCGACCGCGACCTCCAACGATGTGCCGGCGTTCGCAAGTACCACGAACCCGGCGACGAGGGCGCCGAAGGCCGGGTAGAGCACCCGGTAGCGTCCCACCCTGTCGGGTAGCCAGCCCAGAGCGATG
The DNA here is from genome assembly GCA_964538725.1 of uncultured Acidimicrobiia bacterium. Classification (GTDB taxonomy): domain Bacteria; phylum Actinomycetota; class Acidimicrobiia; order Spongiisociales; family JAOTWH01; genus CAZIEQ01. Next base: position 6,179 of record CAZIEQ010000112.1, read on the forward strand.
CGTTCGACGACCGCGGTGACGGCGTAAGCGGTGAAGAACAACCCCACAGTTCCGGCTCCTGTATCGTCGACGAAGCGGCGGATGAACACGAAGTAGCCGGTGAGCACGTACGAGAACCAGCCCACCATCCACCAGACGGGTCTCAGTTCCTTCAGGCGCACCACGGACCAGAACCCCCGCTGGGCCGTTTCGGGGGTCGTCACCGGTTTGCGTTCGGCGAGGGGGAGCGATACCAGCAGAGTCGCCGTGGCGAAGGCACCTGCTGTTATGAACAGCTCCCGGTATCCGGCGGTGGCCAGGATCACATCGCCGAGCACGCCGGCCACTGCGATCGGAAGCAGCCCCGACACTCCGAACAGGGCGATGCCCTGGGTGCGCTTCGACTGCGGTATGACGTCGACGCCGTATGTGAACAAGGCGGAGAACAGCATGGCCTCGGACATGCCGTGGCCGACGCGGACGAGGTGAACGACTGGGCCGAGATCGGTCACCGCCAGATATCCGAAGATGAAGGCGACATTGAGGACGTTGCCGACCATGATCACCAGTCTGCGACCCAAGCGGTCCATGGCATTGCCAACCAAAGGGCGCACCAAGATGGAGGCCATCGCCGCCAATGCGAAAATGAAGCCGATTTGGGCATCGCCGGCTCCCAGATCGGAGAGAAACCCCGAAAGGTGCAGGAAGAGCGCGAATGCGATCCCGTTCAAGAAATTGGCCAGTGAGGCCAGCAGGAAGGGGCGCGTCAGTAGGCGATCCGAGGGCACGGTCGTCCGAGTGTATGAAGGCGGTGCGGGTCGGGTGTCAGGACTCGGCTCTCAAACGGCTTGCAGCGCCTCCACGTACAAGTCGAACTCGCGGGCAGTTGCGAAGTCCTCGCTGGAGATGATCCTGCGGACCACACCCGCCGCGTCGAGGACGAAAGTCGACCGGGTGGCGCATCCCCGGGCCTCGTCGAAGCAGTCGTATGCGCGCGCTACCTCACCGTGAGGCCAATAATCAGACAGCAGTGGAAAGTCATAACCCTGCTGCTCCGCCCATGCCCGGTTGGAGAACGGGGTATCGCAGGTGATTGCTACCACGTTGGCATCTACTTCATCAAGCCGGGGCAGTCCGTCGCGGATGGCGCACAACTCCCCTTCGCAGACGCCCGTGAAGGGGAAAGGGATGAAGACCACAAGGGCATTGCGGCCGCGAAAGTCAGCGGACGATACCCGGTGCATCCGTTGGTCCATCAGTGAGAAGGCCGGAGCCTGAGAATCGGTGAGATCATGCATGGAGTCCTCCACTCGGGTCACGGCACGTCGACGGCGCCGTTGGGAAATGGTCACTCGAGGAGTACGCGGGCGGCCCATCCGACGGGATCTGCAAGTTCGTCGACGGACGGCAGCGACTGCGGGTCCCGCCACACCCTGACCACCGCGTCGTCACCCCCACGCCCGGCAAGAGACGAG
>CAZIEQ010000113.1:0-7622 GCA_964538725.1 uncultured Acidimicrobiia bacterium
GCACCCTGCTGTCGCGTATTCCGGGGGCGGCGGTCACATCGGTGCAGATCGACGGTGTGCAACACGAGTTCGCCACCGTGGCGGGAGTACAGGAAGACGTCGTTGAGATCATCCTCAACCTGAAGCAGCTCGTGCTGCGGGTGGAGCCCTACGAACCACAGACGCTGTACCTGTCCGCCAAGGGCGCCGGCGAGGTGACCGCAGGCAACCTCGACGTGCCTGCCGGTGTCGAAGTGGTCAATCCCGAACTGTGTCTCGCCCACCTCTCCACCAAGGGCCGCCTGGAGATGGAGATGACCGTCGAGCGGGGCGCCGGCTATCGCACCGCCGAGCGCAACAAGAAGACCGACGTCATCGGCGTCATCCCCATCGACTCCATCTTCTCCCCGGTGCGCAAAGTCGCCTATCGGGTCGAGAGCACCCAGGTGGGGCAGATGACCAACTTCGACAAGCTCATCCTCGACGTTGAGACCGACGGCTCCATCTCTCCTCACGAGGCCGTCAGCTCCGCAGGGGCGACGCTGCGGGACCTGTTGAACTTGTTCGCCGACATGGGTTCGGGCGAAGGCCTCGAACTGGGCGACGTGGTGGAGGCAGAGTCGGGCTCTCCCGACCTGGACCTGCCCATACAGGCTCTGGATCTGTCCGAACGCCCCTACAACTGCCTGCGTCGCGCGCAGATCGAGACGGTTGGCGAGCTGGTGTTGCGGGACGCGGAGGATCTGCTCAACATCACCAACTTCGGGCAGAAGAGTCTCGAAGAAGTGGTCGCCAAGCTCGACGAGCTCGGCCTGTCGCTTGCCGAGTCCGGATCGGGGGGAGGCGAGTAGCCGTGCCCCGTCCGCGCAAAGGGCCGCGTCTCGGCGCCGGGCCCGCCCATCAGCGTCAGCTGCTCGCCGGCCTCGCCACCGACCTGCTGTGGGAGGAACGCCTCGGCACGACGCTCACCAAGGCCAAGGTGCTGCGCCCCTACGTGGAGAAGATCATCTCCAGAGCCCGCAGCAACGACCTGCATTCCCGCCGCCAGGTGCTCAAGCTCATCGGGGACACCGAGGTGGTCACCAAGCTGTTCGACGAGATCGGCCCCCGTTATTCGGACCGCCCAGGCGGCTACACCCGCATCGTCAAGTCGGGTCCCCGCCGTGGGGACGGAACCGAGATGGCAATCATCGAATTGGTGTGAGCCTGTTCCTTCCCCAGTCTGATGGGGGCCAGCCGGCCTAGCCTGACTGAGATGTCGACGGATTTTCTGAAGCGCTTCATCGAGGCCATCACTTTCAAACGCAACGCCTACGTGTGGATGGCGTTCGAATCTTCGGCAACCGGGGATGCCTTCGTGTTGGTGGCGGTCACGTCGGCGTTGCGCACCGCAGCCTTCTTCGGCCTTTCGGCGAGCCTGCTGGTTCGGCTGCTCATCTCGACCCTGTTCAGCTGGCTGATCCTGTCGGGCATCGTCTATCTGCTGGGCAAGCACGTCTTCGAAGGCTGGGGACGCTACGAGTCGGTGCTTCGGGTGGTCGGGTTCGCCCATCCCACATTGCTGGTTTCCCTGGCGCTGCTGCCCTTGCTGCGGCCCTGGCTGGCGTTGCTGATAGGCAGCGTGTGGTTCCTGGCGGTTGTAGCCGCCGGGGTGAAGGAGGTGTTGGAACTGTCGACCGACCGGGCGGTGGCGGCCTCCATCCTGGGGTGGGTTGCCTTCCAGATCGTGGACGCACTGCTGCGCATCTGATGCCCACCTTCCGCATCGACCTCGCATACGACGGTGCGGGGTTCCACGGCTACGCCGGGCAGCAAGGGTTGCGCACCGTCCAGGGCGAGCTGGAGCGGGCGCTGGCAACGGTTGTCGGTGACGTCGAAACCGAGGTGGCGGGCCGTACCGACGCCGGGGTGCACGCATCAGCGCAGGTGGTCAGCTTCACCCACCCCGACATATTGGATGTGGAGCGACTGGCACGGTCTCTCAACAGGATGCTCAACCCCGAGGTTGCCGTGGCGGCGGTCACGGTCACTGCAGAAGGGTTCTCCGCCCGGCACGATGCCACTTCACGGCGGTACCGCTACACCGTCGACAACGGGCCGGTGCCGGATCCGCTGGCGCGCCGTTTCTCCTGGTGGATGGCGGGCCCTCTCGACATCGGAGCGATGAATGCGGCCGCGGCGGCGTTCCTCGGCGAGCACGACTTCGCTTCCCTGTGCCGGGCGGCAGCGGGGAAGAGCACGGTGCGTCGGGTGCTGGCCGCTTCCTGGTCGCGGCGGGGAGCGTTCCTCGACTATGAGGTGGAGGCCGGAGCCTTCTGTCACCAGATGGTGCGCTCCATGGTTGCGTTGTGCGTCGATGTGGGCCGGGGCCGGGTGGCCGCCGGTGACGTTCCCGCCATCCTCGCCGCTCGTGACCGCAGCTCGGCGAGGGGGGCGGCACCGGCACAGGGATTGACGCTGATCGGGGTGCGCTACGACCCGTGAAGGCTGACAAGGTCAGGGTCATCGCGTACCACCTCCGCCGGCCACCTGGATCGACCTCCCCAGGTCTTCATCGACGAAAAGCGGCCCGTCCCGGATCAGCGGCTCGGGGACGGGATCGGTGCCGCCGGCTCCTTCCGCTCGGGCGTCTTCAGAGGGGTCTTGAGCGGTTCGGGCTCGACGGTGATGACACGTTCCTGTTTGCCTATGTCCATTGGCGTTTCACCCTCCTTGCCTGGTCGGCCAGGTAGCCGATGGTGTCTTCGCGGCTGTCGATGATCCTCCAGCCGATATCAGATTCGGGTGTTCCCGACGGTGTCCCTTCGAGACTTCCGATGGTGGCCGCCGGGTCGGCGAACAGCCGGCACACACAGGCTGCGTCGCTGCTCGCCCAGATCTTTCCGCGGTGGCGGGCTGCCACCGCGACCACCTCGGCTACTGCAGCCCGATAACCCCGCTCGTGTTCGACCACCTTGCCGCTCAGCATGACGACACCGAACACGGCCGATCCTCTGCTGCGAAGCGTTTCGGAGAGCAGCCACCGCGGGTCCTTGACGGCGTACACGCCGCATCCCAAACGGCCGCAGCGACCGTCGGAATGGGGGATGTCCCTGTCGTCTGACACTTGCCCTTGGGTACAGCGGGCCGTCAGGCGCGGTGACTCCCATACGACGCGGGCTCCCCGCAGGCCTCCGTCCGCCGGCGCCCAGGCGCGAAAACCGAGGACCGGCATCGGTGACCAGTGGGGACGCGCCGCCTCCACTGCCTTCCCGAGGAGTTCGATGAGGAATGCTTCCACGGCGCGCTCCACACCGGCGATCTCGCGTTGCAAGCGGGCGATGGCGGCGCTTGCCTCCGCGATGTGTTGTTTGTGATGGCGAATCTCAATCTGCCTTTGCACGATCCGCAGCTGCAACCCACGTACCTGATCGTCTGTCGGTTGACGGGGAGTGGACAGGGCTTCCAGGCGCCGTATTTCACTCTGCAATCGTTCGATACGAAGCTCCCGTTTGGGGTCGGGTTCGGCGGGTGGGTGCTCGGCAGGGGGGCGCCATCGAGGCCGACCGTGCAGCTCGCCGGGTAACTGCTGATGGTGGTATTGGTTCACTGTTGAAGGTTGGCCACGGTAATCGCATCGAACAGGTGTTCGCAAGCGGCTTCGTGGCCGTCCGGTCCGATGTTCGCGGACGCACGAGTGAGGGCCGAGGATCTCTCCGCCGACGGATGCCACGAGAGGATCGGCACCCGCTGTGGTCCAGGCTTTGCCGCCTCAACCGACCCCCACTACCATCACGCTGCTCCCGCCGGGTGGCGGGACGCGTTCGCCCTCACGAGGATTCGATGAAGCGACAGACCACGTATTCGCCACGCGCCGCCGACATCGAGCGGTCGTGGTGGCTCTTCGACGCTGAAGGCGTCACCCTGGGCCGTCTGGCTACCCAGGTCGCCACGTTGTTGCGCGGCAAGCACAAGCCGACGTACAGCCCGCACATGGATGGCGGCGACTACGTTGTCGTGGTCAACGCGGACAAGGTGACCGTTTCGGGAAGCAAGGAAACCGCCAAGATGTACTACCAGCACTCGGGGCATCCCGGCGGCTTGCGTGAAGAGTCGCTACAGCGGATGCGGAGCCGCCGTCCGGCGCGCATCGTGGAACGTGCCGTGAAAGGCATGCTTCCCAAGAACCGCCTCGGCCGCCAGATGTATCGCAAACTCAAGGTGTACGCCGGTCCCGACCATCCCCACTCCACCCAGTCGCCCCGCCCCTACGGCAGCGAAGGAGGTCGCTGATGGCCGAGCCGCCGGTCGCCATCGCCACAGGCAGGCGCAAGGAATCGGTAGCCCGGGTGCGGCTATACGACGGCGCCGGTTCGTTCGACATCAACGGCCGCACCATCGAGGATTATTTCCCCACCGTGGCGAGGCGTCTGCGCATCACCGAGGCGTTCCGTCTCGCCGCCACCGAAGGGCGCTACGACGTGAAGGCCACCATTGAAGGGGGCGGGCTCACCGGCCAGACGGACGCCCTGCGCCTCGGGATCGCGCGAGCTCTCGTCGAGTTGAATCCGGAGCTGCGGCCCACACTGAAGAAGGCCGGGTTACTGAGACGCGACGCCCGCAAGGTGGAGCGCAAGAAATACGGGTTGCGCAAGGCGCGGCGCGCCCCGCAGTACACCAAACGCTGACCACCCCGGAGGTGGGGGGATGCTGACCGAAGGCCGCCGCCTATTCGGCACCGACGGCATTCGCGGCCGCGCCAACAAGGAGCTCACCGCGGATCTGGCAGTCGACCTGGCGCGGGCACTCGGTGAAGGGCTCGCCGGCCCGGTACTCATCGGTCGTGACACCAGACGGTCGGGCCAGATGCTGGTGGCGGCTCTCGAAGCCGGATTCCACTCGGTGGGTGTAGACACGGTCAATGCCGGCATCATTCCCACCGGTGGGATCTCCTATCTCACTCGGGATGTGAAAGCCAGCTACGGGGTGGTGGTGTCGGCCTCACACAACCCCGCAGAGGACAACGGCATCAAGTTCATCGGGCCCGGCGGCGCCAAGCTCTCCGACGAGCGGGAGGACGCCATCGAAGCCCGTCTCCGGCGAGGCTCTCCATACCGCATTGCATCCGGTGGCGCCATCGGCATCGGGACCGTCATGGGGGACGAGGCGCTGGCGCGTTACATATCCCATCTGGCTTCCGGGGTTGCCTATTCGTTGCAGGGCATGGAGTTCGTTCTGGACTGTGCCCACGGCGCCGCCTTCCGGGCAGCTCCGATGCTGTTCGAGCGACTGCAGGCAACGGTGGAGGTTCACGGCGCCGAACCCGACGGCACCAACATCAACAGCGGCTGCGGCGCTACCCATCCCCAGTTCCTCGCCGCCAGGGTCGACGGGCGGGTGGGGCTCGCCTTCGACGGCGACGCCGACCGGCTCATCGCCGTCGACGAGGACGGCATGCCTGCGAACGGTGACGTCGTCATGGCCGTCATCGCGGCGCATCTCAAGGAAGCGGGCAAGCTGAAAGGCAACAGAGTCGTCGTCACGACCATGTCAAATCTCGGCTTTCGCCTGGCGATGCAACCCCTCGGCATCGACGTCGTGGAGACGGCGGTCGGTGACCGCTACGTGCTGGAAGCCATGCGTGAGCACAGGGCGGTGGTCGGCGGTGAGCAGTCGGGGCACGTCATCTTCGAAGAACGGATCACAGGCGATGGTCTGCTGACCGCACTGCGCCTGGCCGAAGTCATGGCGGCCACCGGCAAGCCCCTCACCGAGCTGCGCGCGGTCATGACCGAGCTGCCCCAGGTGCTGCGCAACATCCACGTCACCTCGAAGGAGCGGCTCGGTGACTCTGCACGTGTAACGGAGGCGGTGCAACAGGTGGAGACCGAGCTCGGATCCGACGGCCGCATCCTGGTGCGAGCGTCGGGAACCGAACCCCTCGTCCGAGTCATGGTGGAAGCACCCACCGGACCTGAAGCCGCCCGGTTGGCCGATCAGGTGGCAGACATCGTCAGGTCCGAGCTGGGATGAGGGCCCAAGCCCTCAAAAACGGTCGATGACGGTGGTGCCTACCCCGGGGAAGTCGCCCATCCGCATGAGGTGCCCGGCACCTTCGGTGAGCGTCACCTTCCTGTCGACGAGCTTCGCCGGGTCGAGGCTTCCCGCGGTGATCATGTCGAGCATCCGCGGATAGGACCCGACCGGCATGCCGTGGCTGCCCACCAGCTCGATCTCCAACGAGTGGAGCAGCTCCATCGGTATGCGGGGCATGGCGTGTTCGCCGACCAGCAACCCGACCTGCAGATGGCGTCCCCGTTTGCGCAGGCAACGTATCGAGTTGCGGCACGTCTCGGTACTTCCCAGCGCATCGATGGATGCGTGGGCGCCGCCGTCGGTGAGGCCGTGCACGGCGGCGATGACATCGGGAGTGGCGGCGGCGTTGATGCTGTGGACGGCCCCAACGGCGGCCGCAGCCCGCAGCTTGTCGTCGCCGATGTCGACCGCGATCACCCGGGCGCCGAGGGCGGCACCCACCATCACAGCAGACAGCCCTATCCCGCCGCAGCCGTGGACCACGAACCACTCCCCGTCTGCCACCCGGCCCCGGTTCGCCACCGCCTGGAAAGATGTGGCGAAACGGCAACCCAGGGCGGCGGCATCAGCGAAACCCATCGCCGTGGGGAGCCGCACCAGGTTGACGTCTGCGTAGCGGACTGCCACCAGCTCGGCAAAGCCCCCCCAAGCGGTGAAACCGGGCTGGAAATAGTTGTCGCATATGTGATGGTTGCCGGCGCGGCACTCACGGCACACCCCGCAGCCACCTGCAAACGGCACGACGACGCGGTCCCCCACCTGCCACTTCTCGATACCGGTGCCGACGTCTACGATCGTGCCTGCCAGCTCATGGCCGGGCACGTGGGGAAGCCGCACGTCGGGATCGTGCCCCATCCAGCCGTGCCAGTCGCTGCGGCAAATGCCGTTGGCACCGACACGGATGACCACACCGCCTGGGGGAGGCTGCGGGTCGGCCAACGTGGTCACCTGTACCGGGCCTGCGAAGGTGTCGAACATGGCGGCGCGCATGGGTCATCTCGACGCTGTGGTGATACTCATGGCGCCAACCCTAAGTGATTGACGCACCGCCGGACCTCCGCCGCTGCGCTTTCCGGTGTCGGCCACAGACCAGGATCTGCATTCGATGTGCCGCCGCGGCGGTCGGTAGGTCTGGGGCTCAAGTGACCCACTGCGCTGCCGATGAGTGTCGGCGCCACCTTTGAGGCCAGCGCAGTGGAACTTCGAGATTGCTCACCGAGGCCGGTCTGTACATCAGGCCGGACGACGAGAAGGCATGGCTTCGTCGCTGCCGGCAGCATGCTCATCCTCGCGATGCTCGCCGCCTGCTCGGGCCCTTCTTCTCCGCCGGCATCTTCATCGGGAGAGCCGGACATGCCGAATCCTTCCGGCACCACCGCTGTGGCGGCCGTCACAGCCCCCGAGTCGACGACGACGACGAAGACCACGGCCCGACCTGCAGCCGTCGCAGAGCCGCAGATGTCCTGCATCCCCTCCGGTGACGATCACAGCATCCAGCAGGCATTGCACGGCGAGGGTGCCCAGGCCGTGCTCTGTGCCGGTGCGGTGTTCGAGCTCGGCGACACCAT
>CAZIEQ010000114.1:0-7619 GCA_964538725.1 uncultured Acidimicrobiia bacterium
CGAGGCGACCCCGTACCGAAGGTAGAACGCGGCTGCTGCAACCGGGGCGGCCGCCAACACCAGCCACCGGTTGGCCATGCCCTCGAAGTGCGACCAGACCAGCCAGGCAACGATGAGCAACAGTCCTGCGGTCACTATGTCGTTGAGGAACTCCGGCACGCGCCGCAGCACCGGGTGCGCGCCGGCGAGAACAGCCATCGACAGGACGCCGGCACCGGCCCCAAACCACGAGCGGCCAACGCGCCACAACACCACCAGCATCCCCACCGCAGCGAGCAATGCGAACCAGCGCAGGACAAGCTCCGCATGACCGATGCGCAGCAGCAACGACCCGATGACCGAAAGGCCTAGTGGCCGGGAGACGGCCCAACCCGTGTCGGGCGTGCCCTCCAACCAGGCCCGCCCTTTAAGGGCGTACACCGACTCATCGGGACCCAAAGGCCGGTCTTCAATCAGTAACGCGAAGAGGACGACAGCACCGAAGAGGACACCGGCTGCAACAATTGCCTCAACGCGGGTCGTGGGCTGTCCGGAGGCCGCCCAGCGGGCCAGCGGGCTTGGAGTTGGCGTCGATGACAGCCAAGACTGCAGACGAGGGCGACCGGCCACCGTCAGCCAGACGGGCGTCAGACCTAAAGCGACAACCGCCATGACTACTGCCGTCGACTCGACGCGGCCCACGTTTCCCAGCCACAGGATCACAGCAGCCGCCGCCATCGGCAGAAGGGCTCCGACGATCCATCCCCACACCAGGGATGATCGCCGCAACAACGAACCGCTGCTCCGGTGCGACTGCAGGAGGGCGAAACCTGCAGCGCCCACAGCCAGTGGGGTTGCCAGGACCGTGGTGTCAGGCCCGCGGCCTAGATCCCCCACCAGCCACCTTCCCACCTCGACTGCCGCGACACCAGTGAAGGTCACAGTGAGTGCCGCGGCAGCAGCGGCGATCGGAAGGGTCAGGCGACGCAAATCAGCCGGACCATACCGATGAAGGAGATTCCTGCGATGATCGGGCCATGGACGCCGAACAGCTGCATCTGCACGCCGAACACGAGAACTCCCACTGGTGGTTTCTGGGTCGGCGGGCGATTCTTCGGCGCATCGTCGGCGAGCTGCTCTCCGCGCGACGCCAAGGCCACATCGTGGACGTTGGTTGCGGAACGGGCGGCAATATAGGAGCGTTCGCCGGCGAGTACGGCGCGGCGGGGATCGACCTGTCGGAAACCGCAATCGCGCTGGCGCGGGAGCGCTTCCCAGGAGTGGATTTCTGGAGTGGACCGCTCACAGAGGCGCCGGCACATTTCTTCGAGCAGGCGGACCTCGTTCTGCTGACCGACGTATTGGAGCACACGCCCGATGACTACCTGTTCCTGTCCACGCTGCTGTCGCGGGTGCGCACCGGCACAGCGGTCGTGATCACAGTGCCGGCCAATGCGTCGCTGTGGAGCTCACACGACGTCGCCCTCGAGCACTACCGCCGCTACACCGTGGACCGCTTGACCCGGCTTTGGGCCGGCCTCCCGGTGGATGCCCGGCTGGTTTCGCACTACAACAGCCGTCTCTACTGGCCGATCCGGACCGCACGAGGCTTCTCCCGGCTGCTCGGCCGCGGGCTGGGTGCCCGCGGCACCGACTTGCGACGGCCGCCGGCTCTCGTCAACCGCCTGTTGTCGAGGCTGTTCGCCGGCGAGGGTGTTCGGCTGACGCGTGCGCTCACCGGCCAGCGGGGGCGCGGTTTCGCCAACGGTGTGAGCATCATCGCGGTGCTCGAGACGACATCAGACGGCATCGTCCCACGGCACCGTCCGCCGGACGCAGCCCCCGACATGCACGACCCGAAGGCGGGCGATTCCGCCTAGCGCACTCCGGCGGCGGCGTGGAACCACCCGATCAGAACACTCCCCAGCCGAACAGGACGGACTCCTCATGTCACCCGACCGCAGCGGTCGAGGATGTTTGCCGGGCCGCTGGACCCGGCTCACGGGAATGGATTCTCAGAGGCCGGCTGGCCGATCTGTGAGGACTACGACGATTTGCGCGCTGCCCTCTTGTCCCTCTTGGCCTGTCGCTTCTCCTTCAGGCTCCTGGACGCAGCCGTCTTCTGTTTCTTGCCGCCTTTGTCCTTGTTCGCCATAGATGCCTCCTCGCGGACCGCCCTCCATGGCAGTCATGCCGATACTGTCACCCCTAACAGCGTACCGCCCTCTGCAAACTCCACATGGAATGTCGACGCTCGTCGAAGCCCACGGGTCAACAGCAGCCCCGGATCCGCGTCGCTGTGCGTGGATGTTGCGGCAGACCCTCGGCGAGCGTCGGTAGGCGGATGATCGTCCACGTGCTCGGGAAGGTGACACCCCATGCCAGCTATGTGACCAGCTCGGTGCCATGGGTTCATTTCCTGACGAGGCGACCTCAGAGAGCTGAGTGAGTCGACAGCATCGGAGTTGTGAATCGTCGACATTCGGTGTCGTCGCCAGCGGGGTGCAGGATCGAGCCTCAGCGGACCGACTGGGCTTGCCGCTGCTCGTCGTCCTGTCGATCGCTTCCGCCTGCGGGGGGTCGAGTGGCTCGGGCGTGGCCGACACCGGCTGTGAGACCGAAGCCTCCGCCGCCACCATCGAGCCCGTCGCACCTGATGACGCGGGATGCCCGACGGCTCCCTTTTCTGGTGTGCTCAGCCGATCTGCAGCGGGCGGGCATCGGGAGGTTCAGCGAGTCGATGGGGAAATGATCGATGCGGTCGCCGTGGCACGCCGTGAGGGCGTCGCCCACACGATCTATCTCGCCGACTTCCCAATCAACACGGACGACATCGGCGCAACCCTGGAGGCACCGCCAGGCTCGGTACTGGTCGCTTTCGCCATGGACGACACCGATGGCATTACCGTCGGTCGGCCTTTCGGCAACACGGAGAACACCTTTCCATTCGTGATCTTCGACAGCGGCGGCGGGGCCTCCGACCCGCAGCCGGACACACCGGCCAGGAAACGGTCGTCGGGCTCAGCAGCACCATGATCTGCTTCGAAATCGAATACCAGGACGACGTCAAACCGATCACCGGCACCGTCAGTTCCAAGATCGTCCCCATCCCGTGACCTCCAACCCCAGGATGCACACACGGCGAAGCGGTGGATCTCAACCGTCAGGGAGGTTCAAGTCCTCGAGGGGAAGGCCCGGTCTTTCGCGACCTCGAGAAGCTGATGGATTCCGCTCACCTCGCCGGGAGAAACAACGAGGACCCGCTGAGTTCAGGCGTCGGGATAGGAAAAGTTGTACGAGCCGATGCGCTCCAGCGGCTGCGGATCGGGCGGGATCTCGCACCTCTGTCCGATGCCTGCCTGAAAAGCCTTGAAGGCGGCCGAGTTGGACAAGACGGCTTGATCCTCGGCAGTGGGGAAGAAGGCGATGTGGACGAACGTTTGCCCGTCTTCTTTCTTGAAGGTGGAGTAATGGACGTCCGGATGGCCCATCTCGTCGAGTTCGCGGTACACGGCGCGAACCAGCTCCTCGTTCTCGGCCACTCGATCCCGCTTGACCTTGTAGGTCACCAGCACGCTGATCATGGCGCCTCCTCATCTCAGATCGATTTCACAGATCTCGAGCCCACCGCCAACCAGCACCACGCTGGCTGCATCACGCCAGGCCGCTTGAAGCTAACCCATTCCGGGTCGGTCACAGCCGTCGCAACCGCGCGGGTTCCTCATCACCCGATACCCGTACTCACGACGTGCCCGAAGCGCCGGTGTCGTGTTCGATCCACAGGTTGGGCTCGATGTAGACGCCGCGGTCGGCGTCGATGTCTATCTCGACGGGCACCAACGCCCCCTCCACGACGTAGCGGCCGGCGCCGGGGAATCTCATCCCCGTCCATTGCTCCCAGTCGGCAACGGTGCCCTCGATGACCATCGCCCGCTCGCACGGCCCCACGATGCGGCCCCCGGCCGACAGGTGCACCCGCACCCATGGGTCAAATGGCCGCCCCGAGCCGTCGCGCCACCCGGCGTACTCCCCCATCGGGATCAACGGATAACGAGCCTTGCCGGGGGGCCGGATCGGTACCGCGAGCCGGCGCGCCCCGTGTGCCCTTGCGACTTCGCGCATCCGCTCTACCAGGCTGTGGGAAAGGCCCCGACCCTGGTCGTCGGGGTCGATGACGATCTGAACCCCGAAAGCTGAACCGCTGACGGCGGCGTTTGCCCGTCGGTCGGTGGCGGCCAGCATGGCACGATCCCACCCGTCGTCGGGTAGCGGCGCATCGGAAAGCCACGGCAGCGGCGCCGAGTTGAACCAGCCCACAGCGCGGCCGTCCTCGACGGCCACCTCCTGCCAGTCGGGGTACATCTCATAGAGGTCCCCGAAGCGGTCGTTGGCAATCGGGGCGTGGAACATGAACTCGGGGTAAGCCCGTTCCAGGAAGGCGGCTGCCTCGTCCCACCGGGGATGGTTCTCGACGTAGCTCAGGAAGCTCAGCTCGGACATCGCCGCAGACGATATCCGCCCCTACCTCCCACTCAGCTTCCGCCGGGCCTCCGGTGGACACAGAGACGGCATCTCGCCTCCTGCCGGGGCACAGGCCCGGAGGACCGCAACCGGTTTCTTTGCCGGGGGACGGGCTGCTAACTCAGCTCCACTCCCACAGGACGGCGTGGGTCTTACCATCGGCGTCAACGTCGTACTCGTAGATTCCGACGATGTGGTTGAGACGGTCGAGAGCCTCCGAGCTCGTCTCGTAGTAGAGGGCTCCCCGAAACTGGATCGCCATCCCTTCACCCGTCGGATGACCGACACCAGTGCCCTTCCAGGTGGCGAAGTCTCCGTCAGCCGTCACCAGCAGGCCCTGTCCCTCGCCGTAGATGGTTCCATCGGGACGCATTCGGCTCACATAAGTGCCTGTGTCGACACCGTCGACCCCGAGGATGCGGCCTTGAGCCTGGAAGGACGCTTCCATCTCGATACCACCGGCGTCGCCGGGCAGTACCCGGGTACCGATTACCTGACCGGACTCCTCACCGATCTTTTCTCCAAGCATCGTCTACTCCCTCCACTCGGACAACCCACAACCTGTTCCCTCTCAAGGTACTGACATGATGCATACGGATCAAGTGAAGCGATGAGATTGCACTAGAGGCCGCCTCGGCTTCAATGTCGCCTGCGAGGTCTTCGGGAAGGCTGTCTTCGGTCAGGTTGTGACGCGGTCTCAGTCGGTGTCTTCGTCGCTCTCCGATCCGACGACGTTGAAGCTCTCGTCCAGCTGCACGTCGACCTGGGTGCCGTCGTCGAGCGTCACCTCGACCTCGTAGAGACTCTCCTCATCACCGACCTCGGTGGCGGTCACTCTGCCCTCGCCCGTGTAGGCCAGCGCAGCATCTGTGGCCTCGTCGAGGGCAGGACCCGTGATCGGCTCATCGCTGCCGTCGTCGCCGGTTGGGCCGAAACCCAACGCCGCGCCACTGCCGGCCACCGCAGCAGTCATAATCGCCGCGCCGGCTATGACCTTCCTGGTTCGGCTTGCCATTTCCACTCCTTCGCTGAACACCCGTCACGATACGGCCCTCAACCTGAGAAGCCGCTGAAAGCCCGTCGATTCTCCACCTTGCTGTGTACCGCCGGTTCGTCGCGTAGAGCCACTGATCGCGGCGACCTCTTCCTGCCGTATTCGTTGGGTCGGCGTGTAACGGCACCACGTAGATGCCGGTCTTTCTCGTGCCCCATGGCACGGAGACACTGACCACACGATCGACAGGCGACAGCATTCGAGTGGGCGACATAGGTCAATCTGGCCTAGGTACAGTATTGAGCGCCAACGGACCGGCCGACGGTCATGTGTCACCGCAGGTCGGAACCGCCACCTTCCGATACGATGGGAGATCCGGCATGGGGCGTTCGCATGTTCCATGTGGCTGGTGCTTGTTCTTGTGGGTGGCTGCAGCGCCGGGCCGGTGACTTCCTCCGGTGACATCGCAGCGACTTCCACGTC
The DNA here is from genome assembly GCA_964538725.1 of uncultured Acidimicrobiia bacterium. Classification (GTDB taxonomy): domain Bacteria; phylum Actinomycetota; class Acidimicrobiia; order Spongiisociales; family JAOTWH01; genus CAZIEQ01. The sequence continues at coordinate 5,978 of CAZIEQ010000114.1, forward strand.
GGCGACGCTCCCTGCCACTGTGTCATCCACGACGCCGCCCCCATCGACAACCAAGACAACCTCAACGACTCTCGCTGCAACCACTTCTTCCACCGAACCATCGACGATCCCGCTGAACGTCGCTCTTCCGGCGTCAGATCTAGGTACGTGGGAGAGGTGGGCAACAACCAACGTCATCCATCGCGGCGGGATTGCCGTGAGTCCGACGGGTGAGGTCTGGGCCATCACGTCGGGTGGCGTCGTGCGGTGGGACGCCAAGGACGGGAGCTACAGCGAGGTTTACGACGATTCGTGGCCCGATCCACTCCCCGAGACGATGGCCTTCACGCCAGATGGTGACCTCTGGCTCGGGTTTTACACCGACATCCTCCGAAGGGACGGCAGCCGCTGGACCGGCTACCAGTTCACACCGGCGGGAGAAGATTGGAGCTGGATTCACTTCGGGATCGATCCGCAGCAGGTGGTGGCCGGGACGGCGGGTGTGGCTCCGCTGGTCCCTCCCACCAGGCCGGGGGCGGCGGCAGTTACCGTGCCGCCGGTATGGGTCGCTCCCGCGGTGATCGGAAGCCAATCGAAGGGTGCCAGGTGATTGCCGCCGCACCGGCCCGTGTGTGGGAGGTGATCTCGGCACCGGGCCACCTGGAAGACTGTCACCCCTTCTGTGCCGCCAACCAGGTGAACACCTGGCCAGGTGTCGGTTCGCGGGACACGGTGGTGTATTACAACGGGCGTGTGATCGACCGCCGGTTCACCGCCTGGCTGGAGGGGGTGGGTTACGACCTCGAGGCGTTCGATGCCAACGGCCCTGCGGCCTCTGTGTCCTGGAGGCTCACCGCCGCCGAACCTGGAACGGTGCTCACCATCAGTCTGATCCCCCGGATGCTGGGCGCGGTCCCCGCCCCTGTGCGTTGGGTTCTGTACTCCGTTGGCGTGCGGCCGATGATGCGGCGCTACCTCCGAGCCGTCCTGAGCGGCGTCGAGTGGCGAGTGACCACCGGGCAACCTGTCCGCCGCAACCAGTTCGGTGCTCACGCCTGGTTCAGTCCACGGGTGTGACCCAGGACGTCCACCGGAGTTGTTGGACACCCATCCCGCCGATCGCCTCCTCACCGTCGACGCTACGGCAGTCGACCTTGGGGAGAGCTGCTACCGAGGAGGCTCAACCCGCGATCGCCTCCGCCAACTCGACGATCACCTCTATGGCCCGTTCCACGTGCTCGCGGTGGCTCCTCACATTGAGTATGGCGAGGCGGAGGGTGACCTTTCCGTCGAGGACCGTCGTCGACAGGTAGATCCGGCCGTCCTCCTGGATGGCCCGCGCCAGCGCTCGATTGGCCTCGTCGGCCTCGCCGCGACCGGGAACGAAGCGGAAGGTGACCACCGACAGATCGGGAGGAGGACCCACCACGAAGCGATCCAGCTCGCTCATGCGCTGGTGGAAGTAGCGGGCGAGGAGGAGCTTCTCCTCCAGCGCCGCCCGAAAGGCGGCGACACCGTGCAGCTTGAGCGGCAGCCAAAGCCGCAGCGCCCGGTTGTGGCGGGGGCGGCTCCGGGGCGCGGCGGGAGGGGGGGGGAAGGCGGCGCCCTTGGCTGGCGCGCGCCGGGAGGGGGGCGCGCGGGAGAGGGGGCGCACCCGTCGATC
>CAZIEQ010000115.1:0-7604 GCA_964538725.1 uncultured Acidimicrobiia bacterium
GACTCCTCCCCCTGTCGATCCCTCATCCCGTAAGACAGGACCGGTCGCCGTCACTCCTAGAAGTACACCCGCTCGACACCCTGCACGTATTCTGAGGTCGCGCGGATAGGTGAAAGGTCCACCGGTTGTTGGGTCGCCCCGGGGGATGATTCCGGGTGCACGCACTTGGCGGCTGACACGAAGCGGCTGAAGGCTCCAGGAGCCCTTACAGGACAAGGACTTCTCTGTGGTGGAGGTGACGGGATTTGAACCCGTGGCCCCTACGTTGCGAACGTAGTGCTCTGCCGAACTGAGCTACACCCCCCGGGCGCCGGTGAGTGTAAACGGTGGCCGGCGAGTGGCCTCCCCCCTCTTTTGGCGTCGCTCAGCATCGGGGGGTGGCGCTCAGCAACGCCAAAACGAAGGGTCTCGGGTTTTGGCGTCGCTCAGCGTCGGGGGGTGGCGCTCAGCGACGCCAAAACGGAGGGAGGGGAGGAGCGTCAGCTTCCCTGGAGATCGCGGCGGAGCCGCTCCTGAGTGATGGTGGTGGTCAGGTCTGCCCGGCTCCGTTCCACCAGGGCGCGGGCCACATCGGTGGTACGCCGCAGCCCACCCGTCATTCCATCGGGATAGTCCATCGTCGCCAGCAGGTCGAGGATGGCTTCCATGTCGGCGAACGTGGCTTCGCCTTCTGCCAGGCCACCGGCGCGAAGCTGATCCAGGAGCCGGCGCCTGAGCTCACCCACTGCCTCTCCGAGTCCGTTGAGATAGGCAGCTACCGGCACCTCCAGGTCGGCTGGCGGAGGCAGGTCTCTCCCGGCAGTGAGGGCAACAGTCAGATTCGCCTCGGAAAACTCTTTGGCGGCGTCACGCATGAAGCCGGCTGCCTCCAAATCCGGATGACCCGTCACCGCCTCCCTGGCAGCCGTCAGCTCGGTGCCGGCGGTTGCCAGCAACTCGGCAGCATCCTCGGCGTCGCCGCGGTGTGTAGCGCGTATGGCGTTGGCCGATGCCCGGATGGACCGCCGCGAACCGGCGATGGCAACCTCCCGGGCGGCGAATTTGGAGTCGAGGAACGCCCGAGCGTCGTCGCCGATGCCGTTCAGGTCGACCACTGCTAGCGGGACATCAGCGGGCCAGCGCCTCGGCGTCTCCGGAACGGTGACGGCCTCCCCGCCGCAGAGAAGACTCGTCGGCGGGGTAACTCCGCTCGCGGAGCTGGAGAAGAAGCGCCACATAGGTGGCAAACATGGCGTCGACGACGAGGTTGACGAAAAGCAGAGCCCAACTGCCGGTAGCGACCGCTGCCGAGAAGGTGGCCACGCCGACGACGACCAGGGCCACCAGCACCCGGCGGCGGCGTGCCCGCGCCCGCCGGTTGGCCACACCCGACCGACGAGCGGTGGCAACCGACAGTGCCCCAAGCGTTGCCGATTCGCGGGCGAACGCCTCGGTGGAATGGACAGGCGATCGGTCGGCCGCCAAGAACTTGGGGAGCAGGAACAGCAGCCACACACCGCCGAGCACGACCAGAAGCATGATCTCCATAGCAGGGGCCTCGTTTGGGGTAGCGCGGAGCCTACTCAGGCGGAGCAGGGGGTTGTCGGGTGGAATTGTGGTCGCTTTCGATGCCGATGACCAATCGAACACCATGACGCAGGGCGGGGCCGATAGCGGCCAGGCACTCCTCGACACCGCGGAGAGAGCCGGGCAGGTTGATGATCAGGGTGCGGCCGGCAATGCCGCTCACCGCCCGCGACAGCATGCCGTAGGGACTGTGACCCATGGATGCCCACCGCATGGCTTCGGCGATTCCGGGGGCGTCCCTGTCGACCACCTCCCGCGTGGCCTCCGGTGTCAGATCCCGCGGGGAGAACCCGGTGCCGCCGGTGGTGACGATCAGCGCCACGCCGTCATCGATCCAGGTGCGCAGCGCCGCCGCCACCGTCTCGACGCCGTCGGCCACCACCCGGTGGTCGGCCACGGTGAAATCGAGCGCCTCCAGGCCAGCCTGTACCGCAGGGCCGGAGCGATCGACAGCGCTGCCCGCCGCCACCCGGTCGCTCACCGTCAGTACTGCGGCCTTCATCGGACCCAATCCCCCGACCTGCCCCCCGATTTTGCCAGCAGGCGCACCCCGCCAACGGCGGCAGATCTGTCTACACCCTTGACCATGTCGTAGACGGTGACTGCACCGATGGCCGCGGCGGTCATCGCCTCCATCTCCACCCCGGTACGGGCGGTGGTGCGCACCGTCACTTCGAGACGCACCCCCGACGGGTGCTCCTCCACCGCCACGTCAACCGCGTCCAGCGGCAGCGGATGGCACAGCGGGATCAACTCTGCAGTGCGTTTCGCCGCCAGGATGGCTGCCACCCGGGCGACGGCCACGGCGTCTCCTTTGGGAAGCTGCCCGCCGAACAGGGCTTCGGCGGTTGACTGTTCCATGATGACGGTTGCCTCGGCGACGGCACGGCGGGCGGTGATGTCCTTGCCTGCGACGTCGACCATGCGGGCGTTGCCCTGATCGTCGAAGTGGCTGAGCTCATTCACCGAGGGCATCCTCACTTGTGCGGTTCGGCGGCCAGCGAAGCATCTCGCATTGGACGCTACCGCCCCGCTGCACGGTGCCGACACCTACGGGCACCACCGCCAGCCCGTCGGCAGCCGCCAGCGCCGACAGCACGTTGGACGCCTGGCCTCCGGAACGGCGCGCCGTCCAGCCGTCACCGGCCTGTTCCACCTTGACCCGCACGAAAACCACCTTGTCGGGATTGGTTGCCACAGTCTCGCCGAGACGAACGGGGATGCGAGGCCGGAAGAGAACCGGCGATCCTGCCAACGCAAGCAGCACCGGGCGGACGAACTGTTCGAACGACACCAGCACCGACACCGGGTTACCCGGGAGGCCGAAGAAACGGGCCTCTCCGATCAAACCGTGGGCGAACGGCTTTCCGGGCTGCATCGCCACCTGCCTGAACTGAACATCCCCCGAATCCTCGTAGGCACGCTTCACCGGGTCGTACACACCCATCGACACGCCGCCAGACGACACCACCACATCTGCCGCGGCGCCTGCGCCGGCAAGCACGGCTCTCAGAGAGACAGGGTCGTCGCCGACGATCCCCAGGTCGTCCACCGCCGCCCCTGCTTCGGCACACAGCGCTTTCAGGGTGGCCCGGTTGGCGTCCCGAATCGCCCCGATGGGAAGATCCGGCTCGGCGGGTTCCCGCAGCTCGTCGCCGGTTGACAGCACCGCCACTCGCGGCCTGCGATACACCGTCACCGCCGCCGCGCCGACGCTGGCCAGCAGACCGAGCCGAGCCGGATGCAGCTCATCGCCCGGCTCTCCCACCGTCGTGCCTGCGGCCAGGTCGCCGCCAACCGGCCTCACATCGTGGCCCGGAGGTACCGCAGCGGAAATCACCACCCCGTCGGCGGTGAGGGTTGCGTCTTCGACCCGGACCACGGCATCGGCACCCGGCGGCATGGGAGCACCCGTCATGATCCGCATCGTCGTGCCGGGTTCCAGCTGCCGGTGCGGAGCCTGCCCGGCTGCAATCTCACCGACCACCGGCAAGGTCACAGGTACCGCGGCGACATCCTGCGCCCGGAGGGCGTATCCATCCATGGCCGAGTTGGCAAACGGCGGCACCGGATGGGGAGCAGTCACCGTCGCCGCCAACCGGCGCGAGGCCGCCTCGGCCAGGGTAAGCGACTCGGTGCCGAGCGGCTTCACACCGGCAAGGACTTCACTCTGGGCTTCTCGTAGTGAGATCATCGTTCCCGCAGTCTCTGCTCCCGCCCCCGCAACAGGCGGCGAATATTGGGAGTGTGTCGGTAGAGGATGAAGGCCGCCACAGCGCCGACCCATAAGAGTTCGGAGCCTTCGAAGCCGGCGACCGCCATTGCCGGGACCAGGACCAGGGCGACAGCCATCGAAGCCAGCGAAGCCGTCCGGGTGGTGACCACTATGGCGATCCAACCGGCCAGCAGCACCGCGCCCGTCAGCGGAGCCAACCAGATGAACCCTCCGCCTGCTACCGCCACGCCTTTGCCTCCGCGAAATCGGTGGAACAGCGGATATGCGTGGCCGACTGCAGCAGCGAATATGCACACGAGTCCCACATCACCACCCGCCCAGGCGTCTCCAAGCGCCGCCGCCGTGAGGCCTTTGACGACATCGCCGACAAGCACCGCGGCGGCGGCACGGGCACCAACCGCCCGCATCACGTTGGAGGTTCCCGGATTGCCGCTGCCCTGGCGGTAGATGTCGACCCCGAAGCCGCGGGCAACCAGCACTCCGAACAGTACGCTTCCCGCCAGGTAGGCGACGACGACTGAGACCACGGTCGGCAGGTCCACCGGGGACAAGCTTAGGGATTGGTACGATGCCTCCCCCCACGTGAGGCCAGGCGATGATCGGCGTATTCGGCGGCTCCGGGTTTTACGACTTCCTCGATGACGCCAGGGAAGTAACCGTGGCGACTCCTTACGGCGAGCCGGCAGCGCCGTACACGGTGGGGAGCGTCGGCGGTGCCGAAGTGGCATTCCTTCCCCGCCACGGACGGCAGCACCAATATCCGCCGCATCTGGTGCCCTACCGGGCGAACATGTGGGGGATGGCTCAGCTCGGCGTGGACCGCATCATCGGGCCGTCGGCTGTGGGGTCTATCAACTTCGACATGGAACCCGGCCATCTCGTCGTCTGTGACCAACTCGTCGACCGTACCACCGGGCGAGCATCGACCTTCTTCGACGGACCGGAGACGACTCACGTCGCGTTTGCCGACCCCTACTGCTCCGAGCTGAGGCCGCTCGCGGTTGCCGCCTGCAGGAAGGCCGGCGTTCCCGTCCATGACGGCGGCACCGTTGTCGTCGTGCAAGGCCCCCGCTTCTCGACCAGGAGTGAGAGCCGGTTCTATGCAGCCCAGGGATGGGATCTGCTCAACATGACCCAGGCTCCAGAAGCCGTCTTGGCCCGGGAACGATCCATCTGCTATGTGACCGTGTGCGTCGTCACCGACTACGACGTCGGGGTCGAAGGTGAGATCCCCCCGGTGACCCATGCTGCGGTGCTGGCACGTTTCGGGGAGGCCATCGGCGACCTGCGGGCCGTGCTCAGCCTGCTCATCCCCAACGCTGCAGGAACACCGCGAGGTTGTGTGTGCGCCGCCGACCCGGCGGGCGAGTAGTGATAGCGGGGAGCGAACGCAGCAGGGTCCGCAGGGTTTCCGAACGCGCCGCCTACGAGCGAACCACCATCGACGCAATACTCGATGAGGCTCTGGTGTGTCATGTCGCCTTCACCGACGACGGCTTGCCGGTTGTGATACCGACCCTGCACGCCCGGGTGGAAGATCATGTGTATCTCCACGGGTCGGTTGCCGGCCGACTGATGCGCACCCTCGCAGCAGGGGCCCAGGTTGCAGTTGCGGTGACACTCATCGACGGTCTGGTGCTGGCCAGGAGCGCCTTCCATCACTCGATGAACTACCGCTCGGTCGTGTTGTTCGGCACCGCAGAGGCGATCGAGGACTCACAAGCGAAGCTGGCCGCGATGAAGGCATTGACCGAGAAGCTGATCCCGGGCCGGTGGGACGATATCCGCCCTCCGTCGGACGCAGAGTTCCGTCAAACCCTCATGGCGCGGATGCCCATCGACGAGGCGTCGGCGAAGATACGTGAAGGACCTCCGGGGGACGACGAAGCCGATCTGGAGCGCGGAGTATGGGCCGGCGTGGTGCCGCTGGGCCTCCGTGCCGGACCCGCCGAGCCCGATCCCGGCCTGCCCGACGCCATCGAAATCCCGGCCCACATTCGGCGTCTCGTCGACCGCTTCTCCTGATTTCCTTCCAATGTGGCCTTTGGAGTACCACAATCGGACCGTCCTGACGTAGAGGGGGATGCTGCCGAGCAAGTGACGGATGCATATCCGGAGGTTTGCGCGGGTAGCGCTGGCCCTGCACAGGACCCCCTCCCCGTGCCTTCGCAAGTCCCCCACCATTCCCCCTGCTTGCGTGGGCTCCTGAGTCCGTTTCGGCGGAGTCGGAGCGGGGAGGGGTTTAAGTCAACCGCCCCGGCACGGATGTCCGTGCCGGGGCGTTCCCCTTCCCAGCATCGGTGGCACGCCGTACGGTGCCCCGGTGTACTGGTATGAACGACCTCCGTGGATCAGATGGGGAGCGGCGGCGGTTCTGGTCGCCGGTGCATTCGTGTTCGAAATAGCCCCCGACCGGACGGAGCCGCGTCCGTTTGCGGCCCGCCCCATCGCTGCGGGCAATCATCTGGAGCCCAACGACGTCGAGTGGCGCCGGGTACCACAAGGACTATTCGCCATGCCCGACCTGAGCCTGGTCGCCGCCGTCGACCTGACACCGGGAGATCCCATCATCAACCCCACCCTGGACACTGCACCGGCGGTGCCCGCAGGGTGGTGGTCGGTCCCCGTCGATCTACCCCTCGGGGTCAAACCAGGGGAGTCAACCCGGATGGTGGTTCCAGACTCCGGATTGGTGGTGGACGGAATCATCCTCACCGCTCCGGTCGACGACCCGTTCACAGCCGGCTCGATGGGACTTGTCGCCGTGCCCGGCGACGAGGCGGCGGCTGTTGCCACCTCTGCGCTGGCAGGAAGCCTGGTGGTGCTGGTGGCACCGTGACTGCACCAACGATCCAATCATTGCCTCGTTGTATCTAACCTCGCTCGATCATGTGGGACGGCGTCCTGTGGGGACTGGTCCAGGGGCTGACCGAGTTCCTCCCCGTATCTTCCAGCGGCCATCTGGCTCTCGTACCGGCTCTGCTCGACCGGCAGGGGCCCGACCTCGCCACGTCTGCTGTGCTCCATCTGGGGACGCTGGTGGCGGTCATCGCCTACTTCCGCAGTGACCTTGCCCTGGCCGCCAGGTTCCGCCGGGAGGAGAAGGGACGGGCCGTGCTGCGACTGGTTGCCATCGGGACCATCCCCGTCGCCCTCCTCGGCCTGCCCTTGGAAGGCCCTATCGACGACCTATTCACTGAACCGATATGGGCGGCCTGGGCCTTGCTGGTAACCGGAGCCGTCCTCGTGGCGTCACGGTTCGCCGCCGCCGGGCCGAATACGCTCCCCCAGGCCCGGTGGCGGGATGCGGTGGCCGTGGGAACTGCGCAGGTGGCTGCCCTCGTGCCCGGCATCTCCAGGTCGGGTATGACGATCGCAGCCGGGATGGGGCGCCGGCTCGTCCCCACCGAGGCGGCACGATTCTCCTTTCTGCTCGGCATCCCGGCCATTGCCGCCGGTGGCCTCAGCCAGGCACTCGACTTGTCCGGCAGCGGAGGACTGGGAAGCGAAGTATGGGTGGCTACAGCGGTAGCGGCGGCAAGCGGATACGCCGCCATTGCCATCATGATGAGGCTGCTCGACCGCATCGGATTGGGCCCCTTCGCCTGGTACTGCTTCGCGTTGGGAGTCGTATCGATCGCGGTGCTGGCATGACTATCCATCCGAAACCGAACGTGGGTTCGGTGGCGGTGGGCCTGATGGTCCTCGCCGCAGCATGCTCAGCCGCAGGCGCCGACCCTTCTCCCACCCTGCCTGCCGCCGCAGCGACGTCGCCGGTTCCGACATCGACCACCACGACGAC
>CAZIEQ010000116.1:0-7589 GCA_964538725.1 uncultured Acidimicrobiia bacterium
CCCCCCGCCGATAAAGCCTTTGGATAGAATCCCATCGGCATCGGCGGCCGCCACATACTGGCGGCGACCACCCTTGCCGATGAGCCCCCACGGGTCCCCGAGCAGTCCGCCCGGTACATCCAAGGCTCCCACCAGAGTCGGCAGGAGGATGATGGACAGGCCGTTCAGCATCGAATGCTTATGCGCCGAGAGACCCCGATACCAGACGACGCTCGCCGGCCGGTAGGGAAACTCGACGCCGTCGATCTCGATGGTCGATCCGATCTGCGCTGCTTCCCCGAACTCGCGGGCGAGGCGCACGACCGTCTCCGCCGGGACGGTGGTGATGTCGTGAACGTACTCCGGCGTGTAGGTGCGGACATGCTCTCTCAGGATTCGGAAGCCGGTACGGGCGGTGACCCCGTCCACCTGGTATTCGCCGTCGAGAGCTACCGACTCCGGTCGCACCGAGTCGAAGGACTCCGTCCCTTGGACGCTCTCGTCCCACACCAGCGGCTTACCCGTCTCGGAATCCCGTACGTACATGCCGTCGGGCCCGACCAGATAAGGAGCGTTGGTGTATCTCTTCAGGAACACCGAGTCGTAGATACTCAGCTCATTGACGAGCTGATTCACCATCCCGAGGATCAGGGCGGCGTCGGTGCCCGGGCGGATCGGAACCCACTCGTCGGCGCGAGACGCCCCCGGGCTGCAAACCGGGTCGACCGACACCACATGAAGGTCATCCGGCCGTTTCCCGGCTAGGGACCGCGTCGCATGCATCGTGTCGTAGTGCACGACCGACCCGAATTGGGAGCCGATCATGAGGATGTATTTGCCATGCACCGAGTCGGGGATGCCTTCAAAGGCGTTCTGGTTCAGATAGTGGATGCCGTGGACATTGTTCCCGCAGAAGATCTGGGCCGACCAGGTGGTGAATCCCGGTGACCCCCATCCCTCGATCCACGCCCCCAGATGTGGACCGCGCAGATGGAAAGCGTCGAATGAGGAGAAGAGCATGCGGTCGGGATTGTCCGCTCTGACTTCTCGCATCCGGGCGGCGACCTCATCCAATGCCTCATCCCACGAGATCTCCTCCCAGCCCGGATCGATGCCTATCCCCCGCTCCGGGTTGGTACGCCGCAGCGGTGTCGTCACCCGGTTCGGGTCTCGCAGGCCCTCCATCCCCGAATCGCCTTTGGCGCACGTCTTGCCGTGGTTGTGCGGACTTTCCGGATCTCCGAAGATCTTGTCGATGCCGCCATCCTCGTCGACGTGGGCGACGATGCAGCAGCGGTTGAGGCATATGACGCACGACGTGCGAACCCAGTCGTCGCCGTAGACGGTGCCCGAGCGCTTCCCGAGCAGGCCGTCCAAGGGGATCACCGATGCGGTTCCAATGGCTCCGGCACCTTCACCACGATCACCTTCCACGATCACTCTCCCCGCCCCACTCCGAGGCTTGTTCGTTTCGCCGGGACCGCCTCAACCGCCGGCCCGCCGCCCTCGGTGTCCAGCCGGTGGCCCGCCCCCAACGGGTTCGGACCTCTACGACGGACCCCTCCACTGCACGTCATCGACCCTACTCGCCGCACCCGTGGAATTCCTGCTTACTGATTGCGACAGGCTTCACGACGGTGCGAGATGCCGCCGGCGCCATCAGCCCTCACCGCCGCGGCGATCCAGAACGGCGAGGCCAGACCGCATTCTCACCCTTCCCACCAAACCGGCAAGGGCCGGCAAGGCTTGCAGAAGAGGCTTCGCCAGCCGGAGCGGCGAAGGAAAACGCCGGGCTGGAGCGGCTGCCGACAGCACAACTCCGGCCCTGCCACCAGCACGCTCTTCTCCACAGGCTCGCGGCCGTTCTGCACTGCTGACTAGCGTGGAATCACGGCACATGGAAGGGCACACATGTTGGGACGCTGCTTCATCGCGGGGAGCTGGATAGCCACCGACCGCTCGTTCCCGGTGGTCGATCCCGCCACAGGTGCCACCGTGGGCACCGCCGCAGACGCCGGACCGAGTGAGGTCACCGGCGCACTCGACGCGGCGGCCGACGCTCTTCCCATGTGGTCGGCGATGCTGGCCACAGAACGAGCCGAGATCATGCGTCGCGTGTCCTCGGAGGTTATGGCCGACAAGGAGCGAATCGCCGACATCATCGTCGCCGAGCAGGGTAAGACCCTCGGCCAGGCCCAATTCGAGGTCCGCTATACCACCGCGTGGATCGACTGGTTCGCCGAGGAGGGGCGCCGGACCTACGGCCAGATCATCCCTCCCACGGTTCGCGGTAAGCGGCTGCATGTGCTCAAACAGCCGATCGGGGTGGCGGTGGCCATCACACCGTGGAACTTCCCGGTGGCGATGATCGCCCGCAAGCTCGCCCCGGCGCTGGCGGCCGGTTGTTCCATGGTGGTCAAAGCTGCCGAGCAGACTCCGCTGTCCGCAGTGGCGTTTTTCGAGGCCATCGAAAGGGCCGGCCTGCCACCCGGGGTGGCCAATCTGGTGACCGCGTCCGACCCGGCATCCGTCGCGCCGGCTCTGCTGGAAGACGAAAGGGTCCGCAAGATCACTTTCACCGGATCGACCGAGGTGGGAAAGATTCTCATCCGGGCGTCGGCGACGAATGTGGCCAGAGTGTCTCTGGAGCTGGGTGGCCAGGCCCCTTTCGTCGTGTTCGACGATGCGGACTTGGACGCCGCGGTTCAGGGTCTGCTGGCGTCCAAATTCCAGGTCAGCGGTCAGTCGTGCCTGTGCGCCAACCGTGTCTACGTGCAGTCCGGTGTTCTCGACGAGTTCACCGATCGGTTGCGGGACGCGGTGTCGGGTTTGCAGGTGGGCCGGGGCGACTCACCGGAAGTCGACATCGGGCCGCTGATAAACGCCCAGGCATACGAGAAGGTCGACGCCCATGTGACCGACGCGGTGAATAAAGGGGCTTCGGTCGCCGTCGGAGGCTCACGGCTCGAAGGCGGTGCCTTCGACGGAGGGTTCTTCTACACCCCGACCGTCCTCACCGGGTGCACCGATTCGATGCTGGTTGCTCGGGAGGAAACGTTCGGACCGGTAACGGCCGTGTTTCCCTTCGACGCCGAGTCTGAGGTGCTGACGCGGGCCAACGACAGCCGATACGGCTTGTCGGCATACGTGTACACAAGCGACCTGGGCCGGGCAATGCGCACGGCTGAGGGTCTGGAGTACGGCATTGTCGGTGTCAACGACCCGACACCCGCATCCCCGGTGGCACCGTTTGGAGGGTTCAAGGAATCCGGTCTGGGCCGCGAGGGGAGCCATCAAGGCATCGAAGAGTTCTTGGAGACCAAGCTGGTGTCTATCGTTTTGCCCGGCGCATAGGCGAGAAGACGAAGGCGCGTAATGCTGGATGTGGCCGCCCAGGCGGCGATGACGGGCTTGAAGGAGGCGGGAATCGATTTCGTCTCCGGGCTTCCCGACGGCTGGCAGCGCAACCTGCATGAACTGATCGAGGCAGACCCCGACATCCGCTACGTGCCGGTATGCAACGAGGGTGTCGGATTCTCGGTCTGCGCCGGAGCCTGGCTGGGCGGGCGCAAGACTGCCCTCATCATGGAGAACTCGGGGCTGCGGGTGGCGGCGGAACCGATCGCCCGCATCTCGCTGGGAACCGGGGTGCCGGTCGTGCTGATGATGTCCTACCGGGGCGACCTGGGCGAGACCGAACATTGGGGCATTCCCCACGGGATCGTCGTTGAGCCCCTGCTGAAGGCCCTCCGCATCCCCTACCGGGTGGTGCGGGACCACCGGGATCTTCGGGCTGCGATCAAGCAGGCGCACCGCCTATCGGAAGCCCAGCTGCTGCCGACTGCCGTCCTCGTCTCCGGCAACTGCGTGTGGGAGGACTGATGGCACTGGACCGACACGACTGGCTGCGCCGCCTGGCGGCTGCGGTTCCCGAGGATGCTCTGGTGATGAGCACCTACATCGGGGCCGTTTCTTTCGAATGGGCGGCGCTCACAGACGAACATCCCCGCTCGGCACATCTGGGTCAGATGGGCGATGTGATCGGGCTCGCCGTCGGCTTGGCAGTCGCATTGCCGCACCGCAAGGTCGTGTGCCTCGACGGGGACGGCTCGGTTCTCATGGAACTCGGACAGCTCGTCGTCATGGGCCAGGAGGCACCGGACAACCTGGTGGTGTTCGTCGTGGACAACGGAGTGTATGAGTCGATCGGCTCCGGCGACAAAGGTGCCCGACCCACCGCCACAGCCATGACCTCCGATCTGGCTGCTTTCGCCCGTGCTGCCGGAGTGCCGCATGCAGTCAACGTGTCGACTTCGGATGAGTTGGAGACGGAGATGGAGCAGGCTTTCACTGCGGGAGGGTGCCGTTTCATCAACGTCAAGACCGACCCGGGCCCGGCCATGGTCCCACCCCGCCAGACCGACGGTTTCGAAGACAAATACCGTTTCGTCCGCTACGTGGAGTCACTGGAGGGGATCTCGATCCTCAACCTGGCCCGCCAGGATCGCCAGCTCATGGAGACTCCCCAGCCGCCGGCCGAGGGTTAGACACCGGCGGAGGCGGCCCATTCCGCGGCCACTCGGCGATGCCTCCGCAGGACCGGCTCGGGATCTTGGGTGAGCCGCCCATCTTGGACCACCACCCGCCCCTCGACCACGGTGTGTTTCGCCAGTCGTACGGCGCAGCGGACCACCGCTTCCACCGGGTCCAGCACCGCGCCCGACATCGACATGCCGTCCAGCGGATAACAGGCAAGATCGGCCCGCTTGCCCACCTCGACGGATCCGATGTCGTCGCGGCCCAGACAGGCCGCACTGCCCCGTGTCGCCAACCTCAACGCGTCGCGGGCGGCGAAAGCTTCGGCTCCGCCCCGCAGACGGGCCAGCAGCATGGCTTGACGCACCTCCCCCCACAGGTCGCTGGCGTCGTGGGCGGCAGAGCCGTCGCAGCCGAGCCCGACTGCCACTCCGGCGCCGACCATGTCGGTGACCGGGCACATGCCGGCACCGATCATCATGTTCGACGTGGGACAGTGGGCCACAGACGTTCCGCTGCCGGCGAGCAGGGCGATGTCCTCGGGCCGGGTCCACACCGCGTGGGCGTACCACACGTCGGGTCCCACCCAGCCGAGCTGTTCGGCCAGCTGGTAGGGACGCACCCCGAACGTCTCCATGCAGTATTCGTCTTCGTTGCTGGTCTCGGCGAGATGGGTGTGCATCCGGACTCCGAGATCCCGGGCCAGTTCGGCGGATCGCCTCATCAGTGAGGGTGTGACCGAGAACGGGGAGCACGGCGCCAACCCGACGCGGACCATCGCCCCCGGCGCGGCGTCGTGATAGGCACCGACCAACCGGTCACTGTCGGCGAGGATGGCGTCCTCGTCCTGCACCACGTCAACCGGCGGCAGCCCGCCGTCGTCGACCGAAAGCGACATGGAGCCGCGGGTGGCGTGGAAGCGGATGCCCAACTCCCGGGCCGCCCGGATCTCGGCGTCGATGAGGCGCTCCCGGCCCCGGGGATGCACGTACAAGTGGTCGCTGGATGTTGTGCAGCCGGACAGCAGCAGCTCGGCGAGGCCCACCCACGCCGACAGGTATGAGCTTTCCTCGTCGAGGCGTCCCCACACCGGGTACAGGGTGGTCAGCCATTGGAACAGGTCACCTCCCAGGGCAGGTGAGAATGCTCGGGTGAGCGTCTGGTAGAGATGATGATGGACGTTGATCAGGCCGGGGATGACCAGGCAGCCGGAAGCGTCGAGGACCCGGTCGGGCTCCGGCCAGTCGTCGCCGGCCTTCCCGACGTGGGTGATCACCCCGTCTTCGCACATGATCGAGCCGCCTGGGATCTCACGGCCTGAGGCGTCCCCGGTCCAGATGTGGGCAGCGTCTGTGACCAGCAGGGTGCGTCCCGGAGCCACTCGCTCATTCATCGCCTCTCCTCATCGTGTCTCCTTCACATGGGAATGGCATCGCGGGCGGACCGGGCCACAGCAGCCTCATCGGCGAGCATCGGCACACCTCCTTCGACCAGCACCCGGCCTCCGACGATGACCAGGTTGGCCCGCTGGGAGAGCCCGGTGAGGACGAGCCCGGCTACCGGGTCGTGCACCCCGACGCGGTCCACGGTGTTCATGTCCCAGCAGGCGATGTCTGCTGCGTAGCCGGCGGCGATGGATCCCAGGTCGTCGCGTCCGATGCAGGCGGCCGAGCCTGCGGTGGCCATCCGGATCAGCTCGCGCGCCGAGATCCACTGCGCCGGGTCCTGAGCCGCAGGTCGGTGTGCCAGCGCCGCCAACCGCAGGTCGGCCAGCATGTTGGCGCCGTCGTTGCTCGCCGAGCCGGTGGTGCCGAACCCGACCGTCATCTCCTGGTCCAGGTAGGCGCGCACCGGCGCCAGGCCCCAGCCGAGCCGCAGGTCGGGGGCGATGAGATGCGTCACCCCGACCCCGGCTGCCGCCATCTCGGGGATTTCCCCAGGGGGCGGGTCGTTGACGTGGGCGAGCCAGGTCCGCTCGCCCGCCCATCCGTGACTTTGCAGCATCCGCCACGGAGTCGTCCCGTAGGTCTGCGCACAGACGGCGGCGTCGACCTTCTCGTAGAGGTGGGTGTGCAGGCGGACCTGCGGGTGTTCGGCGGCGAGCTGCGCGGTGGCGTCGAACAGTTCCGGCTTGTCGACGTGCAGGCCGCAGGGGGCGAGCGCGATGCGCACCGATGCGAACGGGGCCGCGTCGTGGTATTCCTCGATCAACGACTGGCTGTGCCCGATGACGCCGTCGATCGTCTCGACGAGGATGTCGGCGGCGGTGCCGCCGCCGGATTCACCCAGTGTGATCGAGCCCCGGCCGGCGTGGATGCGCACCCCCACCTCCCGTGCCGCTTCGATGGTTGCCTCCAGATAGGGGGCGACGACTCCTCCCGGGTAGAAGTAGTACTGGTCGGCGACGGTGGTGGTCCCACCCAGTAGCGATTCGAGAAGCACTGCCTTCGTCACCCGGCCCACCATCTCGGGTGTGTACACGCCGTCACGCCACCATTGCAGGCACCGCCTGCCGATGCCGGCCAGCCACGGTCCCATCGATGCCCGTTCCAGGTCGGGGAGGGAACGCAGCGCCCCCTGGTACAAATGCTGATGGGCGTTGACCAGTCCGGGCAAAGCCACCAGGCCCCGCCCGTCGATGATCCGGTCGGCGTCTCCGGCTGCCACTTCGCCGCCGACGGCGGCGATCACGGGGCCGTCCACCAGGACGTCGGCTCCTCGAAGCTCGCGCCTTTGGTCGTCGCAGGTGACGATTAGGTCCAGGTTCTTCAGCAGCAGCTTCATCGGCCGTTCAAAGATGCCCGGCGGGTGAACAGCTCTTCGGCGGCGGCCTGGCCCCGGCGACGCCCATCTTCGGGGTCGACGGTGGGCCCCCGGCCATCATCCGGTGTACCGATCCCTCCGTGCAGCGGCGTGGGCCCGCCCCGTCTCGTTCGCGTGCGCTGCGAGGTCGTACGCGCGCTGTCATCGCCCGTTCGAGAACGAGTCGGTGTCCGCCGGCCATTTTCCGGCGGACTTCATCTGCGAGGCCATCGACCAGACGCGCGGCTGGTTCTACACCCTGCATGCGATTG
>CAZIEQ010000117.1:0-7560 GCA_964538725.1 uncultured Acidimicrobiia bacterium
CGTCGCCGGGCTGCAGGCAATCGCCACCGCCCGCAGGCTCGGCGCCCGGGTCTCGGCGTACGACATACGGCCTGAAGCCAGGGAACAGGTGGAGAGTCTGGGCGCCCGGTTCGTGGCGGCACCCACCACCGAGGCGGCGGCAGATTCGGGCTATGCCCGCGAGGTGTCGGCCGACATCAGGACCCAGCAGCTGGAGGCCCTGGCACCCTATGTCGCCGACGCAGACGTCCTCATCACAACCGCCGCCGTTCCCGGAAGACCGGCACCGGTGCTGGCAACGACGACCATGATCGAGGCGATGGGCCCCGGGGCCGTCGTCGTCGACCTGGCGGCATCGACCGGTGGCAACTGCGAGCCGACGGTGGCAGGAGACGAGGTCCGCGTCGGAGAAGCGCTGGTTCTGGGCCCGTTGGACCTTGCGTCGCGGGTGGCCATGCATGCCAGCGAGATGTACGCCCGTAATGTCGTCGAGCTGCTGACTCGGTACTCTTCTGGGGGGCTCGAAGACGACGTCGTCGCAGGCACGTGTGTGACGCATCGGGGCGCGGTCACCAACGAACGCACCAAGACACTCATCGAGGGGGCTCGGTGAGCCCTCTCGTAGTCGGCATCACCGTGTTCGTTCTCGCCTCCTTCGTCGGCTTCGAGGTGATCTCCAAGGTTCCGCCCACGTTGCACACCCCCCTGATGTCCGGCGCCAACGCCATATCGGGAATAACGATCGTCGGTGCACTGGTCGCCGCCGGTGTCGGCGAAGGCACTGTGGCGACCATGCTGGGGTTCTTCGCCGTCACCACCGCGACCATCAACGTTGTTGGAGGTTTCCTCGTCACCGATCGCATGCTCCGCATGTTCCGCCGGAAACCGCGATGATCGGGATCCTGTACCTGGCGGCGGCCGCGGCGTTCATAGTCGGCTTGAAACGCCTCTCCTCCCCCAAGACCGCACGGGCCGGCAACCTCCTCTCCGGGGCGGGCATGCTGCTGGCGGTGGTAGTCACCCTGGTCGACGCCGACATAGTCGGCTGGCCGGCGGTGATCGCCGGGGTGATCACAGGCTCCGTGATCGGAGCGCTCGCCGCCCAGCTGGTGCAGATGACGGCAATGCCGCAGATGGTGGCCGCTTTCAACGGTTTCGGAGGGGTGGCGTCCGCACTGCTGGCAGCAGCCGAGCTGATCCGCGCCGAAGGTATGGCCGTCTCCCACGAGTTCGAGGTGGCCGCCGCCCTGTCGCTGGCCATCGGCGCCCCCACATTCACCGGCAGTTTCATCGCATACGGAAAGCTGCAGGGGCTGCTGCCGGGAAGGCCCATCGGCTACCCCGGCCATCGCATCGTCAACGCCGGGCTGCTGGTGGTGATGGCCGCCTGCGGCGTGACCGCCATCTCCACCGACGCCCTCGGCTGGTATTGGGCTCTGGCCGCGGCCGCAGTGGTGGTTGGGGTCTCCGGGGTGCTGCCCATCGGGGGCGCCGACATGCCCGTCGTCATCTCGCTCTTGAACGCCTTCTCCGGCCTGGCCGCAGCCGCCGCAGGCTTCGTAGTCGACAATTCGGCGCTCATCATCGGAGGTGCACTGGTCGGCTCGGCGGGGCTGATACTCACCTTCCTGATGACCGAGGCCATGAACCGCTCCCTCGGCAACGTCCTGTTCAGCGGCTTCGGCACCGGTGACGGTGGTGGCCCGGCAGGGGACGCCTCCGAGGTGACACGGGCAACTGCCCTCGACGTCGCCATCAACCTGGGATACGCGTCACGGGTCGTTGTGGTTCCCGGATACGGGCTGGCGGTCGCTCAGGCCCAGCATGCCGTTCGCAAGCTCGCCACCGAACTGGAAGAACGCGGCGTTGAAGTCACCTACGCCATCCACCCCGTTGCCGGCAGGATGCCCGGTCATATGAACGTCCTGCTCGCCGAAGCCGACGTTCCCTACGAACAGTTACGCGACCTGGAACACGCCAACGCCGACTTCGACCATGTGGACGCGGCTCTCGTTGTCGGCGCCAACGATGTGGTCAACCCGTCGGCCCGCGACGACTCCTCGAGCCCCATCTACGGTATGCCGATCCTCGAGGTCGACCGGGCGGCAACCGTGATCGTCATCAAACGCAGCCTGTCACCGGGCTTCGCCGGCATCGACAATCCCCTCTTCTATGCCGAAGGGACGCTGATGTTCTTCGCCGACGCACGCGATGCGCTCGAACAGGTAGCGGCCGCGCTCAACGATGTGTGATGGATGTCTACCAAGCCGCCATGCGGCGACGGATGGTGCGCAACTATCTGGATCGCGAGGTGGACCATGCCGCCGTCACCCGCATCGTCGAGGCCGCCGAATGTGCTCCCAGCGCGGGTAACACGCGCGGCCAGCGGTTCATCGTCATCACCGACCCCGAGTTGCGTCGCCGTATCGCGCATGCCGCCGGAGAAGACTTCCACGCCGGGTTGGGACGTCCCCGCTGGCTGTCATCGGCACCCGTCCTCGTCGTCGTCACAGTGAGCCCGGACGCGTACCGGCACCGCTACGCGGAGACGGACAAGACGAATGCGATGCGGCCCGACGACTGGCCGGTTCCCTACTGGTGGCTCGACGCCGGCGCCGCGGTGGGGATTCTGCTGGTGGCTGCAGTCGCAGACGGGCTCGCCGCCGGCTTTCTCGGCAGCCATGCGGTCCCCGGGTTGGCCGAGCTGATCGAGGCCGAACCAGGCGAAATCCCCGTCGGCGTCGTCACCGTCGGGGATCCCCATCCGGACGATGTTTCCCCAGCGTCGGCCCGCAGACCCCCACCGCCCTCCAGGGTGCGCTGGATGGGGGTAGAAGGGAAGTCCCCGCCCGACGGGTAGCATCGGCGGGGTGAACCTCACAGTCACCACCCGCCCCCCGTACGGTCCTCCTGTCGAGTTCGTGGAACGAAAAGGCGCCGGCCATCCCGACACCATCTGTGACGCTCTGGCCGAAGGCACCGCGCAGCGCCTCGCCCTGGAGTATCTGGCAAACACCGGCGCCGTGCAGCCGTTCAACGTCGACAAGGCCCTGCTGGCAGCCGGCACGGTGAAGGTGGATTACGGAGGTGGAGTTCAGATCACCAGGCCGAGGTTGATCCTCACCGGCAAGGCCGACTTCTCCACCTGGCAACCCTCACCCGAAGCCCTGGCCGCCGACGCCCAAGTTGAGCTTGGTGAAATCCTCCCCGACGCGCCTCCCGACTTCTTCGATGTAGAGGTGTGGCTCACCCAGTCGTCTGCGGCCCTGGCGACGGTTGTGGAGGCCGGCGGTCCGGTCCCGATCGCCAACGACACCTCGTTTGCCGCTGTATCGCTTCCGCTGTCGCCACTGGAACGTGCAGTCCATGAAGTAGACCGCGTCATCAGCGACCCGGCATTCCGCGGCCGGATGCCCGTCGGCGCCGACGTGAAAGTCATGGGAGCGCGATCGGCTTCGGCATCGCGCATCACCGTTGCGGTGCCGGTGCTGGCAGGGGAAGTACACGACCGCGAGGAATACGACGCGGTGGTGACAGCCGTCGCCGCCGAGGCGTACCGAGTAGCCGCCGAGTCACTGGGCGCCGAAGTCGAGGTCGCCGTGAACCAGGCGGATCGGGAAGACACTCCCTATCTGACGGTCAGCGGCACTTCAGCAGAATCAGGCGACGACGGTCAGGTGGGCAGAGGCAACCGCTTCGGTGGCCTCATCACGCCCTACCGCCCGATGAGCATGGAGGCCGCCGCCGGGAAGAACCCTGCAGCTCATGTCGGCAAGACCTACCACGCCGCGGGTTTCGACATCGCGAGTCGCCTCATCGCCGAAACCGGCATCGAAGAGGCGACGGTGCGCATGCTGAGCTCTATTGGAGCACCGGTGACCCATCCCCAGGCCGTCCACGTAGAGATGGTGGGCGACGCCGCTGTTGAGGCCGTTGGTGACATCGTCGAGGCCAGCCTGGGGGATTGGGCCGGCATCACCGAACGCCTGGTTGCCGGCCATTACGAGCTGTACTGACGTCATCTCGCCGGTTCATGTCTTCGCTAGATGACCTGCACCATCCCTCTCCACCACTGCCTCGACCCCGGCGCCGCAGGTGGCTGCGCGCCACCGGTGCCGCAGTGGCGGTGATCGGGCTTGCCGGTGCGGTAGCCGTGTTCGGGAAGTCCCGAGTGGACGACACCGCAACGGTCGTCGACCTCCGTGTCGGCGACTGCCTCGACGAACCGCTCGTCGACGAAGTCGCCCAACTCGACATCATCGACTGCATCCGCCCGCATCAGCTCGAAGTATTCGCCGTTGTGGAGCGGGACGACCCGCCGGGAGCGCCGTTCCCAGGCACCGAAGAGTTGCTGCGCTGGGCCGCGCAATCCTGCGAGTCCGAATTCGAGCCGTATGTCGGAATCGGTTATCGCGATTCGGATCTGTTTCTCAGTCATTTCACGCCGGAGGCAGACGGCTGGGAGGAGGACGACCGGGGGGTCGTTTGTGTCCTCTACTCGGTGGATGAGAACCTGCTGACAGCCACGGTTCGTGGCAGCGCCCACGCCGCCAAAAGGTGACGCACCTCTAACGCGGGCTGCCTGCGCCTGTCAGTCTGCTGACACCCGGAATACTCTGTCGCCGCTGCGGGCCTTGCCGCCGATCCCGACACCGACATGGTCGCCGGGCCCGGCCTCATCGACCGATTCGTGTTCGATCTGCAACGAAGCCACCTCGACGGTGACATCCGAGGTGTGGCCCACGATGTGGATCGTGTCACCGACCATGAGTCGCCCATCGGTGAGCTTCACGGCGGCCACACCGGGCTTGCCGTAGTAGTGGCTGACCGTTCCGACCAATTCTTCGCCCATCGTTGCCCCTTCGGGGGAGTCTGCCCTTCATTCTGCTCCCCAACGGCGCCCGATGCACGCGCTGCCGGGCAACCGGTTATCTAGCCTGGCCCGACTTGACGGCCCTCTACGAACCCACGCCCGGCGGGGTGGTTCCCACGGACCTGACGAGAGGTCCGTGGAATAGCGCCGCGCAACATGGCGGACCGGTCGCGGCGTTGTGTGCGGGCACCATCCAGCGGCTGCCTTCATCCGATCCGATGACCCTGGTCCGGCTCACACTCGACCTCCTGCGCCCTGTACCGGTCACCCCGCTGCGCCTCGACGTGGCACCGTTGCGGCCCGGCCGCCGCCTCGACGTCTCCCAGGTGGTGGTGCGCGACGGTGAAACAGCCGTAGCCAGAGCCGTCGGTCTGCGCCTTCGCCTGCAGGACGTCGCAGTGCCCCTGTCCCCGACCATGGGCCCGCCACCGGCGCCCGGAGAAGCTGCTGTGGAGTGGTGGCCTGAGGAAGGCTTCGCCGCCGGCACCGGCTTCCATCATGAGGCCGTCGAGATTCGCATGGTGTCGGGCAACTTTGCGCAGCCCGGCCCGGGGACCGGATGGGTCAGGTTGAAGTGTGCCGTTGTCGCCGGCAGTGAGGTGCTCGGAGTCGAACGAGCCGCCGCCGCTTCCGACTTCATCAACGGCATGTCGGCATATCTCTCCCCCGCCGAGTACCTGTTCATCAACCCCGATCTCTCGGTGTTCCTGGCCCGCCCCCCGCACGGTGAATGGATCGGCCTTGCCGCCACTTCCCTCGGGTTTGCCACCGGCACCGGCAACGCCGAAGCGCGCCTGTACGACATGGATGGCGATCTGGGTCGCTCGGTGCAGAGCCTCATCTTCGAGCCCCGGCTGTGATGCTCTCAAGCCATGCGGCCGGCCGCCGATGAGTTCTCAGGGGCACAGGGGAGCGTCGACCGGCCGGCCCGCACGCCGCTGCGTGGGCCGGCCGGTTCGCGACTAGCGTCGGCGCGGTGCGCCGTCTTCCCGTGCACATCACCAGCCGTGCCAATCCACGATGGCGCGCTGCCCGCGATCTCCATCGAAGGCAGACGCGACGCTCTGCGAGCAGGTTCCTCATCGACGGCGCGTCGATGATCGCCGCCGCCGCCGGTGGCGGCGTCACCTTGAAGGAACTGTGGTTGTGCTCCGAGATGGGTGCCGACCCGGAAGCCTGGCACGCTTACGACGCCCCCGTCTTCACAGTGCCCCCTTCCCTGTTCACCCAGCTCGCCTACCGGCGCCATCCCGACGGTCATCTCGCCGTGGCCGAGGTGTTCTCCGTCGCCCTCGAACGACTGGACCTGGACGGTGCCGGGCTGGTTCTCGTCGTCGACGGGACCGAGAAACCCGGCAATCTCGGCGCCATGATGCGCACTGCAGAGGCATTCGCCGTCGACGCCGTCATCGCCTCCGACACCCGAACGGACCTGTTCAATCCAAATGTCCTCCGAGCATCGATGGGTGCGCTCTTCCGCATCCCGGTGGCGGCAGCAGGCGCAGCTGCTGTTCGTGCCGCGCTGCAAGCCGCAGAATTGTGCATCGTCCCAACCAGCCGGCGAGGGGCACGCTCGTTGTGGGACGTAGACCTGACGCTGCGGGTGGCCATCATCGTCGGCTCCGAGGAACGCGGCCTTGCTGGCGAATGGGCGCCCGGGGGGCCCGGTTCCGTCACCATCCCCACTCCCGGCGGGGGAAGTCCACTCAACGTGTCCGTGGCGACCGCGGTGGCTCTTGCCGAAGCCGTCCGCCAACGGCGGTCGATAGTCCGCTGATATCCCGGCAAACACACCTTGAATCGAACGTATGTTCGGGCTACCGTCCCGGTCCTCCGTGACCATCTCCCAACAGCGATCGTTCGACGAACTGGGATGCGCGCTGTTCGACGTGCCATTCTGCGTCGTCGATCTGGAAACGACAGGCGGATCCGCCGCAAACTGTGAGATAACCGAGATCGGCGCCGTCCGCTACCGGAACGGACAGGTGGTGGCGGAGCTGCAGACACTTGTCGATCCCGGCGCGGCGATCCCTGCGTTCATCACGGTGCTCACCGGCATCACCCAGGCGATGGTGATCCAGGCCCCACCGATCGCCGAGGTCTACCCGGCGTTCCTCGAGTTCCTCGGGGAGTCGGTCGTTGTGGGACACAACATACGTTTCGACCTCTCGTTCCTCAACGCCGCCGGGGAGCGTCTCGGGTACGGCCGCCTCCCCAACCGCTCCTGTGACACCCGCCGCCTCGCCGAACGCCTCATCCAAGGGGAGGTACGCAACCTCCGGCTGTCCTCACTCGCCAAGTATTTCCGCTCGCCGGTTACACCCAACCACCGCGCACTCGACGACGCCAGGGCCACCGCACACGTGTTCTGGGGTCTGCTCGAACGTGCCGGTGCGCTGGGCATAACCCACCTGGAGGATCTGCTCCTGCTGCCAACCGCACGCGGAGCGACCCATTATCCCAAGATCCGGCTGGCCGACGCCCTCCCCCGCCGCCCCGGGGTGTACCTGTTCACCGACCGGGATGGGACCGTCTTCTATGTCGGCAAAGCGAAAAACTTGCGTTCCAGGGTGCGCTCTTATTTCTACGGCGACGGGCGGCGGCGAACTGCAACGATGCTGAAAGAGCTGACCGGGGTGCAATACCGTGAGTGTGCAGGCGAGCTGGAGGGGGAGGTCACCGAACTGCGTCTCATCTGTGCGCACAGT